>NZ_MCGS01000041.1:0-72932 GCF_002607755.1 Serratia sp. BW106 | reverse complement strand
CTGGCGCTGGTGGAGCCGGTTCGCGAAGCCGTTGCACGCGAATACCCATTACAGACCAACGGGTTGAAAGAAACCTTCTACGTCTGTAAAGCTTCAGAGGGGGCCGGGATATGCTGAACGACAGCCCGGCGCTGGCCCCGGACGGGCAGCCCTATCAGTTAACCCAGCTTAAAAACGCCGGTGGAATGACGGTAACGCTGATGGATTGGGGCGCGACCTGGCTTTCCGCCGTGCTGCCGCTGAAATCAGGAAAAACCCGTGAGCTACTGCTGGGCTGCCAAACACCGGCGGACTACTTGCAGCAGGCGGCCTATCTGGGTGC
Organism: Serratia sp. BW106; assembly: GCF_002607755.1. Lineage (NCBI taxonomy): Bacteria > Pseudomonadati > Pseudomonadota > Gammaproteobacteria > Enterobacterales > Yersiniaceae > Serratia > Serratia sp. BW106. The sequence goes on along the minus strand of NZ_MCGS01000041.1, from coordinate 72,610 downwards.
TACCGTTGGCCGCTATGCCAACCGTATTGCTCACGCCAGCCTGTTGATGGATGGCAAACCGCATCCACTGGTAGCTAATCAGGGGGAACATCAGTTGCACGGCGGGCCGGAAGGCTTCAACACCCGTCGCTGGCAGATTATTCAGCAGGACGAACAGCAGGTGAGCTACGCGCTGCATTCTCCAGACGGCGACCAGGGGTTTCCCGGTAACCTCGACGTGCAGGTCAACTATCGGCTCACCGCCGATAATCGTCTGGAAATCAGTTATCAGGCGCAGACCGACAGTGCCTGTCCGGTCAATTTGACCAACCATGCCTACTTCAATCTGGACGGTGCGGGCACCGATGCCCGACTCCAGCGGCTGCAACTGTTTGCCGACCGCTATCTGCCGGTCGACAGCGAGGGGATCCCCAGTGCGGATCTTACCCCAGTGGAAGGCAGCGGCATGGACTTTCGTCGCCCAAAAACCCTGCTGCAGGATTTTTTGAGCGATCGCTGCCAACAACGGGTAAAAGGTTACGATCATGCCTTTCTGCTGCACCGCACCTGCGGCGCACTGGATTGCCCGGCGGCCCACCTGTGGTCGGCCGATGGTCAGGTGCAAATGAGCGTGTTCACCAGCGCACCGGCGTTGCAGCTCTACAGCGGCAATTATCTGGACGGCACTCCGGCGCGTGACGGCGGCAACTATGCCAATTACGCCGGGGTGGCGCTGGAAAGCGAGTTTTTGCCCGACAGCCCTAACCACCCGGAATGGCCGCAGCCCAACTGTTGGTTACAACCGGGGCAGCACTATCTCAGTGCCACGCATTATCAGTTTTATCCTATCTGACCCGCCACGCCCCTTGCCATGCGGCAGGGGGCCGTTTGTTATAAATGCTTACCTTTTTACCCCTCTGCCCCGCAGGCCGCTGCCTTTCCTTATTCCAAAGCGGGCACTAGAATCAGGCTACGGTGATAAGCACAACACCTTGTGCAAAGTCACAATTTTCGGCCACCCCGGCCGGTCAATAGCTGAAGGAACACCTATGCGTCTGATTACTGCACTTCCATTACTGGCGGGTTTACTGCTGAGCACCAACCTGATGGCTGCCGAAACTGCAGCAAAAACACCGTCACCGGCGCAGGCTGCACAGCAGAAACGCATGACCGATTGTAATCAACAGGCCTCCAGCAAAACGCTGAAGGGCGCGGATCGCTCCACCTTTATGAGCACCTGCCTGAAATCCGAAGGGACCACCGCGACGAAAACCCTGACCCCGCAGCAGCAAAAAATGAAAACCTGTAACGCCGACGCCAAGACCAAAAGCCTGACGGGCGACGCACGTAAAACCTTTATGAGCAATTGCCTGAAAAAATCAGCCTGATTATCCTCATTCGGCGGCACGGCGGATCCCCTTTCACCGTGCCGCACTCCCTGCCTGCGCCCGCCTGATCGATTCAGCTTTTCCTCAGTTCAGCACTTACTTTGCGGCAAGAAATTGGCTATGGTTAAACACTATCGATTGCCGAGCCACCGGCCGCGGCAATATAATGATTTTCGTTATCATTGAAATGTCAGATTATTAAGGAGTTAAGCTATGGCTGTAACTAAGCTGGTTCTGGTGCGTCACGGCGAAAGCCAGTGGAACAACGAAAACCGCTTCACCGGTTGGTATGATGTTGATTTGTCCGATAAAGGCCGCACCGAAGCGAAAGCTGCAGGCGAACTGTTGAAAAACGAAGGTTTCGCTTTTGACTTTGCTTACACTTCCGTACTCAAGCGCGCTATCCACACCCTGTGGAACATTCTGGACGAACTGGATCAGGCCTGGCTGCCGACTGAAAAATCCTGGAAGCTGAACGAACGTCATTACGGCGCGTTGCAGGGTCTGAACAAAGCTGAAACCGCAGAAAAATACGGTGATGAGCAGGTTAAGCAATGGCGTCGCGGCTTTGCCGTCACTCCACCAGAGCTGACCAAAGATGACGAGCGTTACCCGGGCCACGACCCGCGTTACTCCGCGCTGACCGAGCAAGAGCTGCCGCTGACCGAAAGCCTGGCGCTGACCATCGATCGCGTGATCCCTTACTGGGACGAAGAAATCCTGCCACGTATCAAAAGCGGCGAGCGCGTTATCGTTGCTGCACACGGCAACTCCCTGCGTGCGCTGGTGAAATACCTGGATAACCTGAGCGAAGATGAGATCCTCGAACTGAACATCCCAACCGGCGTGCCGTTGGTCTATGAGTTTGACGAGAACTTCAAACCTATCAAACGTTACTATCTGGGCAATGCCGACGAGATCGCTGCTAAAGCGGCCGCCGTGGCAAACCAGGGTAAAGCGAAGTAATTTTCGCCCGTTGATCTAAAAAGCCCCCGGTTTTGGCCGGGGGCTTTTTTTTATGGCGCAAAGCGGGGCTTTATTTAATGCGGCGCGCTTTCACGGCCACTGCCAGTTCCCGCAGCACGGTTTCGGTGTCTGCCCAACCAATGCAGGCGTCGGTGACGCTCTTGCCGTAAACCAGCGGTTCGCCGCTTTCCAGATTCTGGTTGCCTTCCTCCAGATGGCTTTCGATCATCACGCCCATAATCGCCTTATCACCGCCGGCAATCTGTTGGCAGACATCGGCGTTCACTTCCAGCTGCTTCTTGAACTGCTTGCTGCTGTTGGCGTGGCTGAAATCGATCATCACCTGTGCAGGCAGACCCGCTTTGACCAGGCCTTCTTTGACTTCTTTCACGTGTGCTGCGCTGTAGTTCGGCTCTTTGCCGCCACGCAGAATAATGTGACAGTCGCCGTTACCGCTGGTGTTAACGATCGCTGAATGGCCCCATTTGGTCACCGACAGGAAACAGTGCGGCGCGCTGGCGGCGTTGATGGCGTCAATCGCCACCTTGATGGTGCCGTCAGTGCCGTTCTTGAAACCGACCGGGCAAGACAGGCCGGAAGACAGTTCGCGATGCACCTGGGATTCTGTAGTACGTGCGCCGATCGCGCCCCAGCTCATCAGATCCGCCAGATACTGCGGGGTGATCATGTCGAGGAATTCACCGGCAGCCGGCAGGCCGGAATCGTTGATATCCAGCAACAGCTTGCGTGCCAGACGCAGGCCGTCGTTGATCTGGAAGCTGTTATCCATCTGCGGATCGTTAATCAGACCTTTCCAGCCCACGGTAGTACGCGGTTTTTCAAAATAAACCCGCATCACCACTTCCAGCTCACCGCTCAGTTCCTGGCGCAGCGCCAGCAGACGGCCGGCGTACTCTTTGGCGGCTTTGGTGTCGTGGATCGAGCAAGGACCGATCACCACCAGCAGGCGATCGTCACTGCCGCGAAGGATCTGATGAATAGCATTGCGTGCCTGTGACACCGTCTCTGCTGCACGTTCAGTGGCCGGAAACTTTTCTAACAGGGCCACCGGTGGCAGGAGTTCCTTAATTTCTTTAATGCGTAAATCGTCATTTAGGTAATTCATCACTTTTCCATTCGGTATCGAGAGGCGGTATTTCGCAGAGCGTAGATCCCACCAATTTAGCCTGTGAGGGTAACGCTGTAAATCACCTTTGCCGCCTGCAGAATGAACGCCCAAATTAACAGTAGATTGTGCTGTTTCATCGGGAGAGCGCAGTGGCTCCTTTTTGGTTATGGTGACTGCTCCCCGCCGTAAACGGCGAGGCTTCCCACTTCTCAGGCCGCTACTGTCAATATGACAGATTTACGCTGGCCTCCATGGGCAGAAACGACGAGTCCCGCCGCCTGTAAATCCGTTATACCCTTGCGCTGGATGTTGATGGCCGCGTTAATATCGCGGTCATGTTCAACACCACAGGCGGGGCATGGCCAGATACGTTTAGTCAACGGCATTTCTGCCATTTTATAACCGCAGCAATGGCAGGTTTTAGAGCTGGCAAACCATTGATCGATTTTCACCAGATATTTGCCGGCCTGCTCCGCTTTGTATTCCAGTTTCATGATAAATCCTGACCACGACGCATCCGCAATGTACCGCGCCAACTTATGATTTTTCATCATGTTTGCCGCTTTCAGTGTCTCAACAATGACCGCTTGGTTTTCGTCAATCAGTGTACGAGACAATTTATGCTGGAAGTCAGCGCGGGCATTCGCCACATGCTCGTGGCATTTCGCCACCCGCAAACGCGCTTTTGTCCGATTTGCACTGCCTTTTATTTTCCGGGATAGCGACTTTTGTTTATGCCGCAGATTTCGGCTGGCGCGTACCAGAGGCCGTGGATTTGCTATTTTTTCGCCATTCGACTGAATTAGGTAATGGGACAGACCCAAATCACAACCGGTCACGCGGGTTATCAATACGGGTTTGGCCGGCGCTGCCAGCCCATCGTCACAGAGTATTGCGGCGTAATATTTTCCTGTCGCGCCACGACTGATGGTGATACTGGACACCTTACCGATAATATCGCGATGAATCACCGCTTTAATCGCTGCCATTTTTGGCAACTGGATCGCGTCAGTTAACACTTTGCCGTTAGGGTGATAACTGGATTGTTTGCCATGTTTGCGCTTAAAGGTGGGGAAACGAGCACGTTGCTTGAAAAAGTGTCCAAATGCGGTGTCAAGATTAATCACCGCCTGCTGTAACGCCAGTGCATCATATTCTTTCAGCCAGTGATAACGGCGGGACCTTTTTCCTACCGCCAGCAACGGTTTCAGGTCACGCTTAATACTGACCGATACTCCGTGCCGCCGGTACCTGTGGCGGCTGATATACAGAGCTTTGTTGTACGCAAAACGTACCGCACCGAACTGAGCATTTAAAAATGCTTCCTGTTCGGCCGTCGGGTAAAGGCGTACTTTGGTTGCTCTTTTCATCCTGACCGCTCATATATCATAGGCCTGTACTGTATGACCTTAAAAAGTATTTGACCAGAAAATGTGCATTAACAATCGCAGAAAACACCTGATTAGCTCCCCTTATATCCCCACAGGATTGGGCGAGGGGATGCAAATCCCGTCTGAAACGCTGCAATCGCTGCGCGATGAATGGATTGTCGATCGAAACAACCTGATTGATGCCGTAAATGAAAACCGCATGCGGCTGGAAACCGGTTCACTGACGCTGGTGCCCAAGTCTGTAACACTGCAGCCCTGGATAGCCCACATCAGCGCCCTGTATCAGCCGCTGATCGGCGAACGTCCGGTGACGCTAAACGTCAGTGCAGCCGACAACCTGCCCGCCGCAGTCCTCATTGATGGTGAGCGTTTACTTCAGGTGGCTAACAACCTGATAAACAATGCCATTAAGTTCACACCGCGCGGTACTATTCAGGTAAATATCGGCTGGCGCGAGCAGGCTCCACCACTGGGGGAACTGTGGCTGACGGTGGCCGACAGTGGCTGTGGCATCGCGGCAGATGAGATCGGTAAACTGTTCCAACCTTTCTACCGCGCACGCGGCGCACAGCGCGTATCCGTGCAGGGTACCGGGCTGGGGCTGTCTATCTGTAAAGAGATTATCGAACAGATGGGCGGCCGCATTGAGTTGCACTCGCAACCCAACCTGGGTACCGAGGTGACAGTGTCCGTGCCGGTAACCCAGGTCGCGGTCGATCCCACGACTCAGCAGGCCGACATGCCACTCATTCTGCCGCCGTCCACCCTGCGCGTAGCGCTGATCGACGATCACCCCACCAACCTGCTGTTGATGGAGCGGCAACTGCGGCACTTCGGCCTGCAGCCAATGCTATTCGAACAGGGTTATCCGCTGTTGAAGGCCCACCGTCGGCAGCCGTTTGACCTGCTGTTTATCGATTACAATATGCCACGCCCGGACGGCCTGACGCTGGCGAGACTAATACGCCGCGACGAGCAACGTCAGCAGCGCCCGGCCTGCCAGATTATTCTCTGCTCGGCAGACGTGCAGGAATTTACCCGCATCCCGCCGGGGTTGGTGGCGATAGATCGCTTTTTAACCAAACCCATTTCACTGGCGGCCATCGCTCAGGCACTGCCGCAGCAACCACAGGGGATGGAGCAACAGTTAGTCCTTACTGACCTGCAGCGAACCCTGGTCGATATGGCCGGTAATGATCGAGCGATGATCCAGCGTCTGGCAACCACGCTGCTGACGACGCTGCGACAAGACCTGCAGCGGCTTGAGCAGGCGGCACAGAACCAGGACGGGGTAACCTTGAGCCAGGCTGCCCATCGTATCAAGGGCAGCCTGCTGATGCTGCAGCTGCCGGCGGCGGCCAGCCTGTGCCAACAACTGGGGGACAACGGCCGTGAAGGAACATTGATGCAGGCCGCCTATAATGAATTGAGTGCGTTAGTGGCACAGATTCTGATAGAACTGAACGATCTGGTCAGCACTGACGAAATGTATTTTGCTATGGATAAGGATGAATAATGTCGGACGCTCCACACGTACACCTGCCAAAAGACAGTAATAGTAAACGCCTACTGACCGCTTTTTTAGTCACTGCGGTCTTTATGGTCGCCGAAGTGGCCGGCGGGTTGATTTCAGGCTCGCTGGCGCTGCTGGCGGATGCCGGCCATATGCTTACCGACGCTGCCGCCCTACTGGTGGCCCTGATGGCGGTACACTTCTCGCAGCGTAAGCCCAATGCGCGCCACACTTTCGGTTATCTGCGCCTGACCACCCTGGCGGCCTTCCTCAACGCTGCGGCGCTGTTGGTGATCGTGGTATTCATCCTGTGGGAGGCAATACGGCGTTTCTTCGAGCCACAGCCGGTGATGGGTGCGCCAATGCTGATTATCGCCATAGCGGGGCTGCTGGCCAACCTGTTCGCCTTCTGGCTGCTGCACCGAGGTACCGAAGAGAAGAATATCAATGTTCGCGCTGCCGCATTGCATGTGCTGGGGGATTTACTGGGGTCGGTGGGCGCCATCGCCGCCGCCATTGTGATCCTGACCACCGGCTGGACGCCGATCGACCCGATACTGTCGGTACTGGTGTCCTGTCTGGTGATACGCAGCGCCTGGCGACTGCTGAAAGAGAGCTTCCATGAACTGCTGGAGGGTACGCCGCAGGAGGTGGACATCAATAAACTGCAAAAAGACCTGTGCCTGAATATTCCGGAAGTGCGCAATATTCATCACGTCCATGTCTGGCAGATTGGTGAACAGAAGTTGATGACATTGCATGCGCAGGTGATACCACCGAACGACCACGATGGCCTGCTGCATCGCATTCAGGCCTATCTGCTGGAACACTATCGCATTGGTCACGTGACCATCCAGATGGAGTATCAGCACTGCGATACACCCGACTGCGGGATTAACCGGGCGCCCGAGCCGAGTGACCACTCACATTCGCATGTCGGGCATCATCACTAAAATCAACCGGGGCGCCTTATTTGGCGCCCCGGCGTTATTATGGTGCGGAAGATAATGGCCGCGAGCGATTGTTGCCGGCACTTTTGATCCACAGCCAGGAGCCGTTCAACGCAATCAGCGTCAGGATCACGTATTCCAGCGCCATGGCGTAAACGCCCTGGTAGGCAAATATCGCCACGCTGATCACGTCAATCACTACCCACAACAGCCAGTTTTCCACGTACTTGCGCGTCATCAGGATCATCGCCACGATCGACAACACCATCATGGTCGAATCCCAGAATGGGAAGGCATCCGGCTGCAGTTGCGGCATTTGCACGCTCAGGCCCAGCCCCTGCATCACCGTCACCGCCGCCTGCGTCAACCAGGCAAACACGCGGTCAATGTTGAACGTCATCAGAGCAATGCCGATCACACACACCGCCGCCCAACTCAGCGCCTTCGGCAACGACAGCCAGCGAATTTTCAGCTCGGCCTGATTATCCTGAGTCTGACGGCTCCAGGCGTACCAGCCATAAATATTGGCGACGAAGAAGAACAACTGCAGCAGCAGGCTGGCGTACAGCTGGATTTGGAAGAAAATTACCGCAAACAGCGTGACGTTAATCAGGCCGAACAGGTAATTGATAATTTTCTCTTTGCTGGCATACCAGATGCACAGCAGGCCAAACAGGGTGCCGATAGCCTCAATCCATGACAGATCGTAGCCCCCCGCTCCCAGCGGGATATGCACCAGGATATTACTGGTACTGAAAAAACTCATTTTATGATCCTTATTAAATGGTTAAGCGTTGCCTTTGACCTGCATTTTGAGCTGGGCAGCAAAATCCAACATCCGGTTCAGCGGGATCAGTGCCTTCTGGCGCAATGCAGCATCGACGTGGATCTCATGCAGTACACCGCCCTGTTCCAGCCCATCGGCGATAGCCTTCAGGCCGTTCATCGCCATCCACGGGCAGTGCGCACAGCTACGACAGGTGGCACCCTCTCCAGCGGTTGGCGCTTCGAACAGCTCTTTGTCCGGACAGGCCTGTTGCATCTTATAAAAAATCCCGCGATCGGTGGCAACAATCAGCTGCGGATTGGGCAGGGTTTTCGCCGCCTGAATCAATTGGCTGGTTGAACCTACCGCATCGGCCAGATCGACCACCGCCTGTGGTGACTCTGGGTGCACCAGTATCGCCGCGTTCGGGTATAAGGCCTTCATACGCATCAGGGCCTGGGTTTTAAACTCGTCATGGACGATACAGGCGCCCTGCCAGCACAGTACGTCGGCACCGGTCTGCTTTTTCACATAATTACCCAGATGGCGATCTGGCGCCCAGATGATTTTCTCACCCAGACTGTCGAGGTGTTCGATCAGTTCAACGGCAATACTGGAGGTGACCACCCAGTCCGCTCGTGCTTTTACCGCCGCCGAGGTATTAGCGTAGACCACCACGGTGCGATCCGGGTGGCTGTCACAAAAGGCATTGAATTCTTCTTCCGGGCAACCGAGATCCAGTGAGCACTCTGCGTTCAAGGTTGGCATCAACACCCGCTTTTCCGGGCTGAGGATCTTGGCGGTTTCCCCCATAAAGCGCACGCCGGCCACCAGCAGGGTCGAGGCCGGATGATTGCTGCCAAAGCGCGCCATCTCCAGCGAGTCCGCCACGCAGCCACCGGTTTCTTCCGCCAGTGCCTGGATTTCCGGATCGGTATAGTAGTGGGCCACCATCACCGCATTGCGCTGCTTGAGCAGGATTTTAATCTTCTCGCGATAAAACGCCTTTTGCGCATCGTCCAGTGGTACTGGTTTGGGCGGGAACGGGTACACCGCCGCATTAACATCAAACATTTCACTCATCGCTGCAATCTCTGTGCTAGGCTGGGTGTCTGCTGCCCGGGTATCACCCCATCGCAACCCCCTTCGTTTTATATACTAAACAAAATACCTGCATTTGTGCGAAAAGTCCGCTGATATTTTCAGTATTACGTCATTGGCGTTTAATGGATTGAATTTTTAACGAAAGCAGTGAGACAGTCGAAAACAAAATGCATTTTTTAGGGGGAAAACGGATTGACGATGTGGGGCAAAACTGGGGATACCGTGCGGGATTGATTCGGCCTTTGGCCTCACCCTACGGGCAACGCTGCGCGTTGTCGTATCGCTGCGCGATGCTCGAACCTGAACGCAGGATCTCACCCACACGGTTCGTGCGTTATGTGACGTTCAAGTTTGGGGGAAAGTGCTGAGGTACTCTGTAAAATGGTGGGCCGTGCGGGATTGATTCGGCCTTTGGCCTCACCCTGCGGGCAACGCTGCGCGTTGTCGTATCGCTGCGCGATGCTCGAACCTGAACGCAGGATCTCACCCACACGGTTCGGGTAATATTCCAGCTAGGAGTTTTTGAATAAGGAAGAGTATTTCTTTAAGAATGGTGGGCCGTGCGGGATTCGAACCTGCGACCAATTGATTAAAAGTCAACTGCTCTACCAACTGAGCTAACGGCCCACTGAGGGGATACTGCTGAACCGCGTAAGCAGGAGAGGAACTCACTGCAATAATGGTGGGCCGTGCGGGATTCGAACCTGCGACCAATTGATTAAAAGTCAACTGCTCTACCAACTGAGCTAACGGCCCACTGACGTGGTTTACTGCTGAACAACCAATACAAAACCGAAGCCCGTATTGAGGAAAAACAATTCTGAAATGGTGGGCCGTGCGGGATTCGAACCTGCGACCAATTGATTAAAAGTCAACTGCTCTACCAACTGAGCTAACGGCCCACAGCAGTGGTGGGTGATGACGGGCTCGAACCGCCGACCCCCTCCGTGTAAAGGAGATGCTCTACCAACTGAGCTAATCACCCACTAGTGTGGTTACTGCTACTACTTCAGAAATTGGTGGGTCGTGCGGGATTATTCGGCTTGCGCCTCACCCTTCGGGCCATCACTTCGTGATGTTGTCTCGCTTTGCGAGACTCGAACCTTTACGGTTCTCACCCTTACGATTTCACTTCATTTCTTATTTCAGGAATTGGTGGGTCGTGCGGGATTCGAACCTGCGACCAATTGATTAAAAGTCAACTGCTCTACCAACTGAGCTAACGACCCAATTTCCTTGCTGCTTTAACATCTTGCAAGATGTCTTGGCAACGGCGGCATATATTACTAATTTATCTTGGCAGCGCAACCTAAATTTATAAACAACAGGTTCAACTGCTTGTTCTTCACACGAATGAGCCCAGAAATCGGTCAAATCGACTAACTTCTGGGCTCATTTTTTTTGCTGACTAACCTGCGACTCGACTTTTCGCCTGTTTGGCCGCAGCACTGGTTGGGTATTGTTTAATCACCTGCTGGAACACGGCTTTGGCTTTATCGGCCTGCCCTTTTTCCTGCATGATGATACCCACCTTGTACATTGCGTCCGGTGCCTTAGGTGATTTTGAGTAATTCTTCACCACTACCGCATAATAGTAAGCCGCATCATCTTTCTTACCCTTGTTGTAGAACAACTGGCCGAGCCAATAGTTGGCATTAGGCTGGTAAGTCGATTTTGGGTACTGTTTTACGAAGGACTGAAAAGCGGAGATCGCCTGGTCATACTGCTTTTTTTCCAGCGCCAATGAAACAGCGGCGTTGTAATCGCTGTTTTCATCACCCGTACTGGCCGGAGCTGCTGCTGTAGCGCCCGCAGACGCGCTGTCAGCGCCGTCGGAGGACGCAGCCGCTGCTGCCCCACCTGCGGCACCCGCTGCAGCAGCGGAGCTCTGAGCGCCGCCCTGGCTGATGCTATCCATCTGTTGATAGATCTGCTTTTGGCGTTCAACAACCTGATTCAGTTGATATTGGCTTTCCTGGATTTGCCCGCGGAGTGAGTCAATGTCACGCTGGTTGTCAGAGAGTTGTTGCTGGAGTTGGTTTAAAAGCTGGCCCTGAGCATTGCTGATGCGCTCAAGTGAGGTGACACGGTCTTCGACCGAGCCGGAGCCGACATTACTGATTGGCGCTTGGGCAGTAGCGGCCCATGGGACCGCTACGCCAACCAGTAACGACAGACTCAACAAGTGACGTCTGAAGTTACTGTTCATGCGATTCTCTTAGTAAACCAGAACTGCACGACGGTTTTTAGCATAAGCCGCTTCGTCGTGGCCCAGTACTGCTGGTTTTTCTTTACCGTAAGAAACGATAGAGATTTGGTCAGCTGAAACGCCTTTACCTTGCAGGTACATTTTCACTGAGTTAGAACGACGCTCACCCAGTGCAATGTTGTATTCCGGCGTACCGCGTTCATCCGCGTGGCCTTCTACGGTCACTTTGTAAGACGGGTTGTTACGCAGGAATGCAGCGTGCGCGTCCAGCATCTGAGCGAACTCAGAGCTCACGTCATACTTGTCCAGACCGAAGTAAACAATGTTGTTCTTCTGCAGTTCTTGCATCTGCAGACGAGCTTGTTCTTCAGAAGACAGGTTGCTGCTGCCATTTTCTGTACCAGTGCCAGCGCCAGCGCCCAGACCTGATTGGTCGTTGTTTGCGCTTTTGTTAGAACTACAAGCCGCTACAGCCAGAACTGGCAGTGCCAGCAGAAGCCCTTTCAGCACTTTGTTCAGTTGCATTTCTTTAATCCTTTTATAGTTTGCCATACATATTTACACATGCATCACAGATACGGCGACCAGGCAGGTGCTTTGACCTGTCCATCAGTTGCCGGAAGACGCGCTTTAAAACGCCCATCAGTCGATACCAGTTGCAGCACGGAGCCCATACCTTGCGTGGAGCTATAGATCACCATGGTGCCATTTGGCGCAATACTAGGCGTTTCGTCCAGGAAGGTGTTGGTCAAAACTTGAACTGCACCCGATCCGAGATCTTGTTTGGCGATATGCTGAGCACCACCGTTGGTACTCACCATCACCAGGAATTTACCATCAGAGCTGACTTCAGAATCCTGATTCTGAGAGCCTTCCCATGTCAGACGCTGTGACGCGCCGCCACTGGCACTGATTTTATAAATCTGCGGTCTGCCGCCCTGATCGGAGGTATAGGCCAGAGACTGCCCATCCGGGAACCAGGTCGGTTCGGTATTGTTGCTGCGCCCGTCGGTGAGTTGGGTGATCTGGCCAGAGCCAAGATTCATCACGTACAGGTTCAGGCTACCGCTTTTGGACAGTACAAAGGCCAGGCGGCTGCCGTCCGGTGAGAACGCCGGTGCCCCGTTGTGACGCGGGAACGAAGCGATCTGACGGATAGCACCGTTAGCCAGGGTCTGTACCACCAGCGCAGAACGGCCGCTTTCAAAGGTCACGTATGCCAGTTTGCTGCCGTCCGGCGACCAGGCCGGGGACATCAGCGGTTCTGGTGAACGGTGTACCGTAAACTGGTTGTAGCCGTCGTAATCCGCTACGCGCAGTTCGTACGGGAATTTCCCACCGTTAGTCTGCACTACGTATGCGATACGGGTACGGAATGCGCCCTTGATACCGGTCAGCTTCTGAAACACTTCGTCACTGGCGGTGTGAGCAGAATAACGCAACCATTGTTTGGTCACTTTATACTGGTTCTGCGCCAGAACGGTACCTGGGGAACCAGAAGTGTCCACCAGTTGATAAGAGATCAGGTAACCGCCGTCTGCACCAGGTTGCACCTGACCGACCACGACCGCGTCAATGCCCAATGCAGTCCAGGCCGCCGGCGTCACTTCAGACGCGGTGGTCGGTTGCTGCGGCATGCGCGCCACGTCAATTGGGTTGAATTTGCCGCTGTTGCGCAGATCTGCGCCGACAATCTTGCCAATATCTTCCGGAGGCGTGCCTGGACCCGCCCATTTAAACGGCACCACGCCAATCGGGCGAGCGGAGTCGACCCCTTGGGTGATTTCAATGCGAACTTCCGCGTGAAGAACGGATGCCCACAGAATCAAAAAACCTAACGCAACTCGAAATGCCTGCTTCATCTCATCTCCCTTATCCAGGCGGAATGCCTGCGATAAATTAGCAGAATTTTAACAAACCAACTCAAACAAAACTACATAATCCCTGTTGGTTACCTTAGTACATCCCTGCGATATGACTTAGCTAAAACAACCATTATTGTGGCTTAAACGTAAGGGGAGCATTCTTAAACACCTCATAAACTGCCTGACTTGGCGGTTTCGGTATTTTCGCCTGCTTCGCTGCGGCTATCGCCGCCTGGCACAGTGCCGGATCGCCCCCTTCAGATTTAACATCAATCAACAGGCCATCCGGTGCCAGTTTAATTCGCAGGTCGCACTTACGCCCTTTATACAAGTCTGCATCGTAGAACTTGCTTTGAATAGCCGAAGTAATCTGCCCCAGGTAGCCGTTAATCTCAGCACCACTGGCACCCGCGGTCTTGGCATTGCCCTGACCGGCCGGTTTACCGTCACCCTTCTGCTTACCGCCACCTTTCGGCGCGTTTTTACCGTCCGCCAGGCCGCCCATAAGATCTGCAACGTCAGCCGATTCTGCAGCAGCTGCAGCGGCCGCTTTCTTCTTGGCATCAGCGGCTTTCTTGGCAGCCGCCTTTTCAGCAGCAGCGGCTTTTTTCTCAGCCTCTGCGGTCGCTTTCTTCTCGGCATCAGCCGCCGCTTTTTTCTCAGCTTTCTCGGCTTCAGCTGTCGCTTTCTTCTCTGCGTCGGCAGCAGCTTTTTTCTCTGCCGCTTCAGCAGCCGCGGCTTTCTTCGCTTCTTCCGCCTGTTTCTTGGCGGTAGCGGCTGCAGCAGCTTCTTTCTTGGCTTCGGACTCGGCTTTCTTCTGCGCGTCGGCCTGTGCTTTGGCTACCTTATCCGCTTCGGCCTTCGCCTTGGCGGCGGCAGCTTCCGCTACTTTCTGTTGTTCTTTGGCTTTCGCCGCGGCGTTCTCAGCCACTTTTTGCTGTTCAGCTGCCTGCTTTTGTTGCTCTGCCGCCTGTTTCTGTTGCTCTGCGGCCTGCTTCTGCTGTTCAGCCTGTTCTTTCGCGTCCTGGGCCGCTTTTTCCTGCGCGGTCAAACGCTCTTTCTCCAGCTCTTTCAGGCGCTGTTGTTCCGCCGCCTGCTTCTGCTGAAGTTCTTCGGCCTGCTGTTCCGCTTTTTTCTGGCGCTGCTTTTCAGCACGCTGCGCGTCGTTACTCTGCTGTTGCTGGCGGTTGTACTGCTCCACCACTGCTCCAGGATCGACCATCACTGCACCGACGACCGAACCGTCGCCGCCACCGCCGGCACTCATTTCGACGTTTTCTTGCAGCGATCCCCAAATCAGCAGGGCAATCAATACAAAGTGCAGAACGACCGAAACAATAACGGCGCGGTTCAGCTTATCGTTTTGCTCAGTTGCCTTTACCAAAATAGATTCCCAAAAACTGGTGTTGCTTATACGGGGTTCCTGCACCGCAGCACAGGAACCGGGTTGCCACTGACCTCAGGGTCAGATTGGCTGGGTCATCAGCCCCACGGAAGCGACGCCCGCCTGATGGAGAATATTCAATGCCTTGATAATCTCATCATACGGAACTTCCTTCGCCCCACCGATCAAAAAGACCGTTTTCGGGTTGGCCGCTAAACGCGCCTTGGCTTCAGCTGCAACCTGCTCCGGCGGCAACAGTTCCATGCGGTCGTGATCCACCACCATGGTGTATTGGCCCACGCCAGAAACCTCAAGGATCACCGGCGGGTTATCACTGCTGGACACCGCTTTGGAATCGGTGGCGTCCGGCAGATCAACCTCTACGCTCTGGGTGATGATCGGCGCGGTTGCCATAAAGATCAGCAACAGCACCAGCAACACGTCGAGCAACGGAACTATGTTAATTTCGGACTTCAGCTCGCGCCGATTACGTCCACGAACTCTCGCCATGCTACCTCCTACTTATTTGCTGTCGCTGGAGAAGGCCTGACGATGCAGAATAGCGGTGAACTCTTCCATAAAGTTGTCGTAATTCTGCTCAAGCTTGTTGACGCGCTGGTTGAGGCGGTTATAGGCCATAACGGCCGGGATAGCGGCGAACAGACCGATGGCGGTTGCGATCAGTGCTTCGGCGATACCCGGTGCTACCATTTGCAGCGTGGCCTGTTTCACCGCACCCAGTGCGATAAAGGCATGCATAATCCCCCACACGGTGCCGAACAGACCGATATACGGACTGATCGAACCCACGGTGCCGAGGAAAGGAATGTGGTTTTCCAGCGTTTCCAGCTCGCGGTTCATCGAGATACGCATAGCACGCGAAGCGCCTTCGATCACCGATTCAGGCGCATGGTTGTTAGCGCGGTGCAAACGAGCGAACTCTTTGAAACCAGAGTGGAAAATTTGTTCGGAGCCGGTCAGGCTATCGCGGCGCGCCTGGCTTTCCTGATACAAACGGGAAAGCTCAATACCAGACCAGAATTTGTCTTCAAAGGCCTCGGCGTCACGCGTGGCCGCATTAAGGATGCGGGTACGCTGAATGATGATCGCCCAGGAAGCCACTGAGAAGCATATCAAAATCAACATGATAAGCTTAACCAGCAGGCTGGCCTTCAAGAATAAATCTAGGATGTTCATCTCATTCACTGCTTAAACTCCGCGACAATAGACTTAGGAAGCGCTATCGGCTTCATTTGGTGTGGATCAATGCATGCAATCAACACATCGGCCTGACTCAAAAGAGTTCCGTCAGAATTGACAATACGTTGAGCAAACGTAAGAGAAGCCCCGCGCATGGAGGTGATTTCACTCTGTACTTCCAGCAGATCGTCAAGGCGAGCTGGAACCAGGTAATCCACCGTCATACGCCGGACAGCGAAGGCGACATTTTCACTGAGCAGCTGCTGTTGATGAAAGTTATGTTGACGCAGCATCTCGGTGCGCGCTCTTTCAAAAAAAGCCACATAGCGGGCGTGATAGACCACCCCACCGGCATCGGTATCTTCGTAGTAAACGCGAACCGGCCATCGAAACAACGTATTACTCACTCTACTTCCAAGCCAATGGATTTAACGGTGCTACTATACGCAAGACAGATCGGGTTGGGAATGGGTTACAACAGGGGAACGAAAATAATTATGGGCCGCGATGGCCCATAACTTGGGGATATAACGGAGATTATAAAGAAACGTAAAGTAATCCTGCGGCCAGGATCACAATTGCCGGAAGTGGCGCAAAAAAAGCTCGCCACAGGGTGCGTTGCGGTCGGAACCCGACGCCATGAACCACCCCGGCACACACTGCCCAAATAAGCAGCAGACCTTCCCATATCTCCAGCGAGCTGGTCTTCGCCGCAAAGCGGGTCGGATCCCAGAAAATACAGCCCGCCAAAATCAACGCCAGCACCAGTGAAAGGGCCCGGACCGGGCCCTTGTCAGTGATAGCGTACAGCTTGTCAGTCAGTGACAAACTCATCACTTATCGTCTTGCTGTGCTTTTGAATCTTCGTGGTGCTCAAGCGCCAGCGCCGTGATGATGCCGAAGGCACAGGCAAGAAGCGTTCCGAGAATCCAGGCAAAATACCACATGGTTTAGCTCCCTATCCTTAATACAGCGAATGCTTGTTGTTCTCGATGAAGTTCTTATCGAGACGGCCGAACATTTTGTAGTACGACCAACTGGTGTACGCCAGAACGATAGGCACAAAGATCGCCGCGACAACGGTCATCACTTGCAGCGTCAACAGGCTGGAGGTGGCATCCCACATGGTCAGGCTGATGTTAGGCACGGTGCTTGACGGCATCACGAACGGGAACATGGTCACCCCGGCGGTCAGGATCACGCAGGCAATGGTCAGCGACGAGGTCACGAACGCCAGCGCGTCTTTCGACATGCGCGAGAACAGCACCGTGAACAGCGGCAGCACCACGCCCAATGCAGGCAGTGCCCACAGCAGCGGATACTTGTTGAAGTTGATCAACCAGGCACCGGCCTGATGAGCCACTTCTTTACGCATCGGGTTAGATTCCGCCATGGTGTTCAGCGTCGAGGTAATTACATAACCGTCGATGCCTTTCACCAGCCAGATACCGCCCAACAGGAAGAACACCGCCATCACCAGCGTGGAGATCTGCGCCGCAGCACGAGCACGCAGGTGGATCTCACCGCTGGTACGCATCTGCAGGTAAGTCGCCCCCTGGGTTACCAGCATGGTCAGACTGACCACGCCCGCCAACAGGCCAAACGGATTCAGCAGTTGGAAGAAGTTGCCGGTGTAGAACAGGCGCATGTATTCATCCATATGGAACGGCACGCCCTGCAACAGGTTGCCGAACGCCACGCCGAATACCACCGCAGGCACGAAGCTGCCGATGAAAATGCCCCAGTCCCACATGTTGCGCCAGCGGCTGCTCTCCAGCTTCGAGCGGTAGTCAAAACCGACCGGGCGGAAGAACAAGGCTGACAGCACCAGGATCATGGCAACATAGAAACCGGAGAACGCCGCCGCATAGACCATCGGCCAGGCGGCGAACAGCGCACCACCGGCGGTGATCAACCACACCTGGTTACCGTCCCAGTGCGGCGCGATGGAGTTGATCATCACCCGGCGCTCGGTATCGGTTTTACCGATAATGCGCACCAGGATGCCGACCCCCATGTCGAAACCGTCGGTGACGGCGAAGCCGATCAGCAGTACGCCAATCAGGACCCACCAGATAAATCGCAGTACTTCATAATCAAACATACGTGGACTCCTGTTTAGCGCGCTTCCTGCACGGCGGCAGTCGGTTGTTCAAAGTGGTAGCGGCCAGTTTTCAGGCTGCTTGGACCCAGACGTGCAAATTTGAACATCAGGTACATTTCAGCCACCAGGAACAGGGTGTACAAGCCGCAAATCAGCCCCATCGAGAACAGAATGTCGCCCGCAGTCAGTGAAGAGTTGGCAACCGCAGTCGGCAGCACCTCACCAATCGCCCAGGGTTGACGGCCGTATTCAGCCACAAACCAGCCGGCTTCGATCGCGATCCATGGCAACGGCAGGCCATACAGCGCCGCGCGGTGCAGCCATTTTCTCTGGCCGACACGGTTGCGGATCACGCTCCAGAACGACAGACCGATGATCAACAGCATCAGCACGCCACAGGCCACCATGATACGGAAGGCGAAGTACAGCGGTGCTACACGTGGGATCGAGTCTTTGGTGGCCTGCTGGATCTGCGTTTCCGTCGCGTCGGTGACGTTCTGGGTATAACGCTTCAGCAGTAAGCCGTAGCCCAGGTCCTGCTTGGCTTTATTGAACTCGGTGCGTACCGTCGGGTCGGTATTGCCGCTACGCAGTTCTTCCAGCAGCCCATAGGCTTTCATCCCGTTGCGGATACGCACTTCATGCTGCGCCATCAGATCTTTCAGGCCGGTGACCTGGGTATCTGTTGAGCGGGTGGCAATCAGGCCGAGCGCATAAGGGATTTGGATTGAGTAGGAGTTTTCCATTTTATCCTGGTTCGGAATGCCGAACAGGGTAAAGGAAGCCGGTGCCGGTTGAGTGTCCCACTCGGCTTCGATGGCAGCCAGTTTGGTTTTCTGCACGTCGCCCATTTCGTAGCCGGATTCATCACCCAGAACGATAACGGACAGCACGGCAGCCATACCGAAGCTGGCGGCAATGGCGAAGGAGCGTTTGGCGAAAGCCAGATCACGGCCTTTCAACAGGTAGTAAGAGCTGATACCCAGAACGAACATCGCGCCACAGGTGTAACCGGCTGCCACGGTGTGAACAAACTTCACCTGCGCAACAGGATTGAGCACCAGTTCGGAGAAGCTGAGCATCTCCATACGCATGGTTTCGAAGTTAAAGTCCGAGGCGATTGGGTTCTGCATCCAACCGTTGGCGACCAGGATCCACAGCGCGGAGAAGTTTGAGCCCAGTGCCACCAGCCAGGTAACGGCCATGTGCTGCACCTTGCCCAGACGATCCCAGCCGAAGAAGAACAGGCCGACCAGCGTCGATTCAAGGAAGAACGCCATCAGACCTTCGATGGCCAGCGGGGCCCCGAAAATATCACCGACGTAGTGGGAGAAATAAGACCAGTTAGTCCCGAACTGGAACTCCATGGTCAACCCGGTGGCCACACCCAGAGCAAAGTTAATTGCAAATAACTTGCCCCAGAATTTGGTCATATCTTTATAGATTTGTTTGCCTGACAGTACATATACCGTTTCCATAATTGCCAGCAAGAACGCCATACCCAGCGTTAATGGGACAAATAAGAAGTGGTACATCGCCGTTAAAGCAAACTGTAAGCGCGACAGTTCGACAATATCAAACATCTTGACTCCTTGCTCCTCGCAGGAAGACTCCGACATGCGGTATCGATATGACCTCGGGTGAAGCTACCGGTAACGCCCCGCAGTGAATGCCCTTAAACACAACAAAAATTTGATCCAGCTTCTCCGCTTTCAACCATGCATTCGACGCGGGCCATACTGGCCAGTGCACTAAACACACCACTGAAAACCGACAACGGGTAACAAATGCAACAAGATCAACCATCCATATTCAGCATGGATGATACTCGACCAATCCCACACAATAAATAGGTTTTTACGTGATGTGGGTTAGACTTTGGGTTACAGGTCAAATTTTCCCCCAAAGAGGTATTCAGGCGTAATTTGATCTGAAACAATTTAAGCCTATCTGGATTTTATTTCCAGATTCAGCTCACAATTTCTCATAATTATCTTGTGGTTATGTTACGCAATGGTTTCGTAGTCTCTTTAGGTAATTTTTGTGTTAAATAGATGTGATATTTAATGGTTGTTTGTATTTAAATCGAAGTTGGTGTGTGACTAATGTTAGCTTTTATTAACCTGATTACAGGACAAGCTTAGCTTATTTTTTTACGCTAATAATTGTTGGCGATAAAAAAGAAAATTTATTGGTGAAGGCGGCGATCTTATACGTCTGCCACGCAGGGCCGATCCGCCGCCTGGGTGTTAACTGGCAGCCCTGACGTCGGCCACCCGCAGGGTGTAAATCATCGTGGCACCCGGCGGCACCTTCGGCGCATAGCCCTTGTCGCCATAGGCCATCTCCGGCGGTACCACCAGCATGATGGTGCCGTGGTTTTTCAGCAGGTCGATGGCTTCGCGGAACAGCGGTGGATAGGCCGCCAGAGGCTGCGATAACTGCGCACCGCTAACCTCCATGTCCTGGATCACCGTGCCGTCGGTCAGCGTTTCTTTCACCACCACCGTGACTATCGCGTCCGGCGCGATTGGGCCGCTACCGGCGGCTTCAATACGGTACCAAAAGCCGGATTCCGCCTGAACCGCGCCTTTTTGCTGCCGGAACGCCGCCATAAACTGCTGCCCACGCTGGGCCTGCGTCTTGACGGTGCGCTGCCGCGCCTGATTAACCTGCTGCTCCGAGGCCTGCAACGCCTGTTCCAGCGCCGTTTGCGACAACTGATAATCGCCGCTGAAGGCGTCCACCACCCCCGCCAGCACCTGGGTTTTGTCGGTGTTGGCGCCCCAGTTCTGGCGCTCCGCCTGCAGCAGCAAGATATCTTTCCCCAACGCCACACCAGCCGCATAGGATTGACTGGCCTGCGGGCTGTTCAGTTCCAGCGGCTGAGCCAGAGGCCCGACGCGTGCCAGCAGGGCGTCGTATTGCTGTTGCAACCCTTGTTGCTGCTGTTGAAATTGCAGTTCCGTCGGCGTGCCATGCCAGGCCCGGCTCAACCCTTGCGTCAGTTGCAGCAACGGGGTCAGATCCGGTGTTGCCTGGGCGGCCCGTTGCTGCTCGGCCTGCAGCGTCGCAACCTGCTGACGTAATTGGCTGAGCTGTGTCTGCTGTTGCTGCGACTGGGCCTCTTTTTCCTGCAGGCGCTGCTGTTGCTGTTTAAGACTGAGCGCCTGCGCCTGCCGGGCCTGCTCTTCATCCGCCTTTTTCTTTTTTTCGCTGGCGCGCTGCTGCGGGCTGACCGGCGGCGGCGCAGCCTGATAACGTTCGGCAAACTGCAACAATGCCGGAATGCCACCGCTCTGAGTGGCGGTGGTTTCTTGCCCCTGAGCGGACGGCAGGCTGCCGTACAGCAAAGCCAGCAGCACCGCTGCGCTCAGCGGGTGCCGCCGCTTCATTTACCCTGCTCCCCGGTGTCCATTAACCCGCTCAGCACATCCTGAGAAATCGCTGCACACAGGCGGCCAACCTTATAGCGATAGAGCGAGTCCAACGTATCCTGCGTCTCGGTATTCACCGAGGTACGAATACCGCCGTACTGTGCTGCCCCGGCCATTAGCCGATCAAACTCCGCCTTGCGTTGTTGATAGCGCGTGGGGCTGGCGACCTGCAGTGCCGCCAGTTCCCGCTGGCACTGGGCCAGGCGTTCGGCCTCACTGGCGCTTTGCGCGGCCGCCGGTGCTTGCGTAGTGCTTTTCACCGTCGTTGGCGTGATTGGTTTATGGCCGTTTTTGCCCTGCGGCACCACGCAGCCGCTTAACAGCGCCCCGAGCGCCAGGATTTTCCCCGCCCGTAACCCTTGTTTGATCGCGCTGTTCCACATCCCATTCATTACTTGATTCCTCCATTTAACAACCAGTGCAACAACTGCGTGTTGCGCGTTATATTTAATTTTTTCATCGCGTTGCGCTTGTGGGCGCTCACCGTTTTGGCATGCAGATGCAACTGGTGAGCTATCGCCACCGAGCTCAAGCCCCGGCCGAGCAAGCGCAAAACCCGGTGTTCCTGCGGGCTAAGCCGACGCAGGCCAGCCACCGGACAACGCCAGGCCAGGGTTCGCCGCTGCAACAGCGCATCCACCCGCGCCAGCAGTGACGCCACCGTTTCGTACGGGTCCAGCCACAGCAAGGTGCGGCAATCGGGTGGCGTAATTGGCCCGGAGTCATTTAACACCGGGTGGTGGCCGACGGGCGCAGTAATACCGGGTGCCAGTAGCACCAGATGGGTGGTATAGGGGTTTTTCGCGGCCTCGGCCGCCGTTTGCAGGCGGATACCCTGCGCCGCCAGATGTTCGCTTAGCGCCAGCCGCACCCCGGCGGCATAAAAAGCGTCGGGGCAGTTTAGGGTCAGGATCAATCGTTCCATGATTGTCGTCCGGGTTGGGTTAGTAATAACCGATGATCAGCACGCCACTGCCTTCAAAGGCTCCGGCCGCAGGGGTACCTTTAGCTTTTAGCGTAGAAGTTATGGTGGTGGTGACGGTGCCATCCTTCACAGCAATATCGCTGCCGGTGGCCAGGTCCTTACCACCTATGCTGATGGCTGCGGTTAAGTCGCCTTTACGGCCCAGATCGATCACGCTGTCATTGAGTTGTATTGTGGCGGTAGCCGCCTGATTGCAGGTAATAGAGAGGGTAGTGCTGGCGGTGGCACCATTGAGTTTGCTGCTATCTAACGTGCCGTAATCAATGGTAACTTTACCGCTGGTGGTGCAAACCAAATCAGGTGGGGGCACCTTGCCACAACTAGCTCCAATAATAGGGATAGCTCCCCCAAATATTCCTATGTCATTTTCAATAACAAACCCAACACAATTTTGATCATAGGCACCCGCCAGACCTGATGGCCCTGCCTGCCATGACCCAGACGTTCCATGCTTGCTAACCCATTCTTGTTGAGCCTGAGTAGCTGTCATGCCACTAAGTATTGTTGCAGTTTTAACATCACAAAGTGTAAGCGGAATTCTTTTTGATGGGTCAATCCTTCGGACACAAATTAAAACCCTGCATTTGCGCAGACTACAAACTGATACATTCCCATTTTCAGATGGCCATTCCCACTGACCAGTTCCATTCCAGTTCATAAAACTTGGATAACCACTTGGGGTTCTCCAACTCCTGTCGACTGAAACATAGGCTGCGGCATTAGCAGGCAATACACCAAACCCGCTGACCAAAAGCGTCACCAGGCACAGCCCTCCCAATAAGAAAGCCTGCACCATTTTTGGGGTTCGCAATAATTTCATTAGCAATTTCCAACTGTAAAATATGTTATTGCGCTGGCCGCTACGGATAATCCAGCGTAAAGGTGGCCGCGGTGCTAAAGCTGCCCAGCGTCAGGCTTTTATCGGTTATCGCCTGTGGCTCTGCACGTACATAGGCCTGCAGGTCAATTACCGTACTGCCGGCCTTGAGCGGGTACTTTTCGCTGGCCTTGTCCAACGCCAGCGCCACGCCCGCCGGGGTTTCCAGCCCAATCGCCACCCCGCCCGCCAGGCTGGCAGCGTCCAGCGCCAGCAACCCCGGAAGTTTGGTGCTCTCGGTGCCGCTAAAGGTGACGCGCGCATCTTTGGCGATCGCCGGGTCGCAACCGGTCAGCCGCAGCTGGAAAGCCTTGCCTTGGGTTCTGCCCGTACTGTACAGGTCTTTGTTGGTCACCTCGCCAAAATCCAGCAGCACCTGATCGTCACCGGCGGCCACCACGCAGGGCTCTGCCACCAGCGTGCCATGGAGCTTCATGTCGGTCGCCGCCTGCACGCCACTGGCCAGCCCGCAGGCCAACAGCCCGGCCAGCACCCTCCTTCGCTTGCTCATCACGCTCCCCTTATTGATAGTCCGCCAGCAGCGTCGCGGTGGCGTTGAACGCCCCCTCCTTCAGCTTCACCCCCGGTTTTTTCACCGGCACCGCCTGCAATATTGGCAGCTTATTGATATCCACCCCCGTCAGCCGTTGATTGATCGGCCAGGCCTTACTTCCTTGCAGCATCCGGATACCCAGATCGGTGACGTCAGTCTGCAGCGCGGCGGTATCGAACCCGCTGACGGTACCGGTCACGGTCAACCCCAGGCCCCAGCTCCCCGCCCCCGGCAGGCAGGTCACCTGGTAGCTGATGGTTTGCAGGTAATTGGTGCCGTCGACCTTGTTAACCCCCACTGCGCTACCAAAATCGATGTCGATCTCTTTGCCACCGCTGACGGTGCAGGCCGGCGGCTCCACCAGCGTACCGTGCATTTTCATATTGGCGGCCAGCGCCGCACCGGCCACCAGCCAACACATCAGCACCACCACCAACATCACAGTCCATGTTTTCATCGGTTTTCCCGTTATTGCACATCCACCATCAAGGTGGCGGTCGCGTTAAAATCCCCGGTGGCCAGCGTAGCGCCGGCCTTTTTCACCGGCACCATCTCCAGCACTGGCAGCGTTGGGTAGGTAAAGTTGAACCAGCCGTTAATCGCCTGTTTTTTGCCCCCCTTAATCAACGCAAGCCCCAGGTCGGTTTTATCGGTGGCCAATGCCGTGCCGTCAAACCCGGCGGCGGTGCCTTTAATCTGCATTTTCAGCGCATTGCTGCTGTTGCCGCTGCAACTGACGGTATAGGCCACTTTGGTTTTGTACTGGCTGCCGTTGATCAGCGTGGTTTTCAGGGTGCTGCCAAAATCGACGTCGATCTCTTTACCGCCGTTGATCACACAGCTCATGGTCTGGATCACCCCTTTGACGGTGATCGGCTCATTGGCCCAGCCCGGCGGTGCGGTCAGCAGCAGCAATGCGGCTACCGTTTTTATCCTTCTCATGGCGGCCCTCATTCATAGCTCAGGCGGAAATTCACCGTGGCGCGATAGGCACCGGCCTGCAGCGGCGCGCGGGTGCGTTCTGCGGCCACATACCACACCAGCACCTCATCGCCCGGGCTGACAAACTGCGGCGTGCCCCGGCTGCCCAGGCGCACATCCCGCTGTTGGCTGTCCACCAGCCGCAGCCCGATGCCGCTGACACCCTGCACCTTAACCAGTTGCGGATTATCCGCATCGGCCGGTGCCAGAAAGCTCATGGTCATCACCGGCTGCTGCCGACCCCAGCTCAGGTTGCCGGTGCGCTCATCGCGGCTGGCCCCGCTACCGCGCAGGCAGTCACGCAACCGCAGCGTGACTGCCGTCGCCGCGGCACGCGCCCCCACCTGGGCCAGTTGCGCCAACGGGGTTACTCCCAGCAGCACCGTTTGGTCGGCAGAGTCCATCGCCAGGCGGCAGGCCCCCTCGCTCAACACGCCACTGATATTCAGCACGCCGTTGGCCCCTTCCACCTGCCAGTTATTGGGCACCTGCCAGTTGTCGTCCGCCGCCCACAACGGGGCGGATAACAACCCCGCCAGTACCACGGCTATTCCGGTTATTTTCATCCTGCCTCCCTGCCTGATGGCCTGTTTTAGACGCCAGAGTCGGTCGATGCCACCTGGCACGCACTGCCGTTACAGCGGAATACCAACTGCGGGCGGCCGCCGTAATCATTGATATAGGTCAGCACCGGGCTGGCCCCCAACGCGCCGGCGCTGACCGTCAGCGTCGCCTGCCCCTTCGGCGGTACCATCAGTGGCTCAAACCCGGCCACGCCGCTGCCTTTTACGCTGCTGCCGGCGTCCACCAGTGTGATGTAATAAGGCGTCGGGTTATTGACCTGATAGCGATCCCCCTGGCGGGTCAAGGTCAGCTTTTCCTGCCACGGGTTAGCCAACGCCGCCTTGTCCGCCACTATCGCCTGCGGGCGGTAAAACAGTTTGATGCGCGTTTGCAGCGCAATTTGCAGCGTGTTGGGTTTGTTGCTGCGCGGCGGGATCTCGCGCAGATTGAAGTAGTACAGCGTCTCGCGATCCTGCGCCAACAGCTGAGCGGCGGGCAGCACCTGCACCTTGACCTGGCTCTCTTTGCCCGGCTCTACCCGCTGTACCGGCGGCAGCACCGCCAGCGGGCTGCTGATTTTGTTGCCCTGCGCATCCTCGATCCACCCTTGCGCCAGATAGGGCAACTGAGTGTTTTGGTTTTTAACGTTCAGGCTGACCGATTTGTCGCCGGCGTTAACGATCACCCGGGTGCGGTCCAGCGAAATGGCGGCGCCGGCCTGGCTGCTGACCCACGCGCTGAGCAGCGTGGCGACCATAAAAGCCCTGTGTTTAACGTGTTTGTTCATAGCTCACTCATGGTTAGGATGAAGAAGAAGATGAAGTGTCGGCAACGTTCAGCGCCCGGCAGGGCAACAGCAGCGCCGACTCGCCCAGCGCCGGCAGTTGCTCCGGCAGCGTAATTTCACAGCGGGCCGCGCCGTCCCAATGCACGGTCATGGTGTCGCCGTGTTGAATACCGCTGAGATAGACGCTGCCGTCATCGCTGATGATGCCGGTGTCCTGCTTGCGGGCATTGAGCACGGTCGCGCCAAACGGCGGCGTCGAGCCGTCCGCCAGGCGCACCACCGCCATGGCTTTTTCACCGGCCACCACCTCGAAGCGCCGGTAGCCGATAGCACCCTCGGTCAGGGTGGCTTGCGCTACCGAGCGGGACGCCTCTACGTTGTCGCCCAGTTGCTGTAGATCGATACTGGCGCGGTTGCGGTAGTAACTGCTTACGTCTGGCACCACCGCTTTGCCCCAGGCATTGGTACGGGTAGTCGGCCCCTGGCCGCGTACCGGCACATCCGGTACGCCCTGGGTGTCGAGCATCAGACGAGTGCCACCGGGCATGTTCATCCGGTGCAGCGCCGCGCCCTGTAGCGTGGCGGTTATGCCCCCACGCGCCGTCATCCCCAGCGCGGTATAGCGGTCGGCCTGGTAACTGACATTGCTGCTCAGTTCGGCGTTATCGCCGCTATGGGTAAGGTAACCGCTGGCGGTGGCACCGCGCCGGGCCGCGCCCAGACGCATCTGGTAGCTGTTGTGGTCATCGATACGGTCGTAATAACCCAAATCCTGGCTGTTGTTGTCGCGGTTAACGGCGGCGTTATAACTGACGGTGCCACGATCCCCCCACGGCAAT
This sequence comes from Serratia sp. BW106, assembly GCF_002607755.1. Lineage (NCBI taxonomy): Bacteria > Pseudomonadati > Pseudomonadota > Gammaproteobacteria > Enterobacterales > Yersiniaceae > Serratia > Serratia sp. BW106. The sequence continues at coordinate 45,639 of NZ_MCGS01000041.1, read as the reverse complement.
GACAGTGACAGCGACAGGCCGTTGTCGATGGTCTGGTTGTACTGATTGCGGTAGGCCGACAGCGACAGGCTGACGTTTTTAATCTGGCCGACGTCGAAATAGCGCGACAACGCCAGGCTGTAACGATCGTTGGCCGGGCGCTCCCAATAGCTTTGGTGGTTGTAGTTCAGGTAGGCGCTCAGCCCCAAATCGCGGAACTGTTTGTTGAACACCACGGTGTACATCTCTTTGCTGCCGTATTGACGGGCGCCGTACAAACGGCTGACCAGATAATCCGCCATGGTCATGTAGTCGCGCTCGGAAAAGCGGTAAGCGGCGAAGGTCACCTGACTGTCGTATTCTTCAAAGTTTTTGGCGTAGCTCAGGCGATATGACGTCCCGCTCAGGGTGCCCCGTTGCTGCTGCGGTAATTCGGCCCGCGAACCGGTGACGTCGAACGACAGTGCCCCCAACGCCATCAGGTCACGACCCATGCCCAGTGACAGCGCGTTGTATTCGCGCCCGCCAATCCCACCGCCGTACAGTGACCAACCGTTGCTGACCCCCCAGGAAAACTCCCCGGTGGCAAATGCCGGCCCATCACGACGGTGTTCCACCTCGGACGGTTGCCCCATCGCCAGCTTGTAGCGCAGCGAACCAGGCCGGCTCAGGTAAGGGATGCTGGCGGTATTCAGGCTAAATTGCTGTACCGAACCGTCCTGTTCTTCCACCCGTACATCCAGGGTGCCGCTGACTGCATCATTCAAATCCTGAATACGGAACGGCCCGGCAGCCACCTGGGTTTCATACAGCACCCGCCCCTGTTGGCTGATCACCACCCGGGCATTGGTTTTGGCTACCCCGACCACTTCCGGCGCGTAACCGCGCAGATTCGGTGGCAGCATCGCGTCGTCCGACACCAGGCTGACGCCGGCAAAACGCACGCTGTCGAAAATCGTCGAGTTCAGGTAGTCCTCACCCAGCGTCAATTTGGCACGCAGCGCCGGCAACGCCCGGTAGGCGTAATAACGGCTCCAGTCCAACCGCTGTTCGTGCTGACTATTCTTCGCCGTGGAAGAGCTGGCCTGCGCCTGCCAGTCGGCGCGCAGCCGCCAGGCCCCCAGGTTGCCGCCTGCGGTGCCATTGCCACTCAGGGTTGAATCTGTACCGCGGCTCTGCTGGCGGTTGACCTGACCATTGAGGTTATAGTCCAGCAGCACCCCGGGAATGCCTTCGTCCCAGCGCGAAGGCGGATCCCAACTGTCGTCGCTGTACTCCAGATAGGCCTGCGGAATGGAGAGATAGAGTGACGAGGTACCCAGTTCACCGCGGACCGTCATGCCCTTCAGGCTGCTGAAATCCAGACAATCATCACGCCAGCGCAGCCCACTCAGCACCGCGTCTTTCAGGCCGAGCTGCTTCACCAATGCCGGTGACAGGCAGGCCACGCTGCCTTTGGGATCGTCCGGCGGGGCGGAAAAGACCACCGACTGTTCCGGCAGTTCCTGCTGGTTGATATGCATCGTCAGGGTGTAGCGGCCCGGCATGATGAAACCACTGCGGGCAAACTGGCTGAGATCGATATTGGCGCGATCTTTCACGTCCAGTACATCGGTGTTAAACACAATGTCGTCCGCCGCCAACGCCAGAGAGACCGACGCCCCCAGCGCAAGGGCAATAGCGACCCCCAACTTCGACAGGGGAGTCATGCGATAACCTGAATCTTTACCAGCCATAACCCAAAATCCTTTTTCCATTGCCGGTCAATCTGCACCGGCGCAAACCTGAACGCCTCATGCGTTCATTTATCCCTTCGGGTCAATGCAACCCGTCAGTAGTAATCCAACTTGAAACGTACTGCGGCGCGGTAGTCTCCCGGCTGTAAACGCTCAGCGTTACCGACCAGACGCAGGGTATAAGGCAGCACCAGGGTGCCGGGTTTTACCGCCTGTAGCGGTAGCGCGACGCCTGGCAACGCAATACGGCCATCACCATCGGCAATTTGCAATGCCAGGCCGTGAGCGGCACCGGCAATGCGGAACCTTGCGCCGTCCGCCGGGCCGTCGAAGGTCACCTGGAAAGTTTGCCAATCCGGCAAACGGGGATCGGGGCGCGACAGCGTGCAGTTCACCAGACGAATAGTAAAAGGTTGAGCCGGGCCCTGACCTTCACGTATCAGTTGGCCAATGGGTAAAGTGGACAAAGCAATAACTTGCGCCCGGCTGCCGAGATCAATGGCGCAGGCGGTATCGATAATCGCGCCGGTCATACTGACGCTGCCGTGACCGGCAGAGGCGGTCGGTGCTGCCTGAACGGCAGGCACTCCGGCATACATGGCCAGTAGCATCAGATAAAAAAGAGGACGAGCCATCTCCCAGCTCCTTAAGCCATGACAATCCATTGTCAGGAAATATGCGGGGCGAGCCCCGCATATGAGATAGCCGCGCTTGCGGCGTGGGGTTATTGGTAAGCCAGGGTGAAATCGACGATAGAGCTGAACTCACCCGGGACAATCACCGCCGGGGTCGCAGTGCCACCGCTGGTGACTGGTGGGACATCAGGATCGCCCTGCAGGAAGGCGGCGAAGGCCAGCGTGTTGGCACCCTTCTGGATTTTTTGCGCCTGGGTAGCATCACCCAGTTTGATCACCCGGCTGGAACCATCGGTAATGGCGATGCTGGCACCTTTGGCGGTGCCGGTGATACCGAGCAGATCGGCGTTACCGGCGGAAGCGGCACCGGTAAAAGTAGCGGTGACGTTTTTCAACGTAGTGACATCGCAATTTTCCAGTTTGATATCGAAGTTTTTCGGGGTGGATTTACCCTGGCTTTTCAGCGCGACATTGGAGATTTGGCCCAGATTGACGGTTTGGTCCGCCGTTTCCGGGGTGATAGAGCAAGGCGCATCAATAATCGAGCCTTTGAAGGAGATAGTACCCGCCTGTGCAACAGAGACCGTACCCATGGCCAATCCCAGGCCCATCATCAAAGTGACCAACTGCTTAATTTTCATCTAACTTTTCCTTTTATGGTTATGCGACGGCGTCGCATAGGTTCCAATCACACGTTGATTTATGTTCATCCATTTACGCCTGGCCGGTGGTTGTACAGCGCCGTGGTAACACGGTAAAAACGCAACATTTTGGGCCAAACTGTTGTATTAAGTGAATAATGCTAGAAAGAATAAAAAATCAGGTTTAAAAACCTAAGAATTTAGGAAGGAAATTAATTTTAAGAACTTATCACTACTTAAAAATCAGTACGGGGATTTAATGAATAAGAAGGAAGGCTGATGGATATAAGAAAACTATGAGTTGAAAAATAGGTGCTCGGCGCTTAACAAAATTTTAATTCATTGAATAAAAACAATAAAAATAATTTTTAGGAATATTCTCTTTCTCGTATTGACACCTTTTTACAGCGTAATTTAGGATATGTTCCAGTTTGGCCCAAAGTGTTACATTTTTATCCTGAATCCTCCCTTTATTATTCCCCCCTGAAATTGCCATGTTTATTGATATTATTCACGGCCCTATATCGCTCCGCGTGAATAGGTTTGGCCTGTCGTCAGGAATAACCCGGTTAATTCATTCAGAATATCGATATATATAAGAAGTGGTATTTAGCAGGCAAAAAAAACAGGGCCAGACAAATTGCCTGGCCCTGCTTCTAAAAGGGTTACTGCCGGTAATAAATTAGCGATTCAGAACCGCTTTTACTGCCTCGCCGATGTCAGCCAGGCTGCGTACGGTTTTAACCCCTGCCGCTTCCAGCGCCGCAAACTTCTCGTCTGCCGTGCCTTTACCGCCGGCAATGATGGCGCCGGCATGGCCCATACGTTTGCCTTTAGGCGCGGTAACACCCGCGATATAGCCAACCACTGGCTTGGTCACGTGTTCTTTGATGTAAGCTGCGGCTTCTTCTTCCGCGCTACCGCCGATCTCACCGATCATCACGATCGCTTCAGTCTGCGGGTCTTCCTGGAACAGCTTCAGGATATCGATAAAGTTGGAGCCCGGGATCGGGTCGCCACCGATGCCCACACAGGTAGACTGGCCCAGACCGGTATCGGTGGTTTGTTTCACCGCTTCGTAGGTCAGGGTACCAGAGCGGGAAACGATACCCACTTTGCCCGGCAGGTGAATGTGGCCAGGCATGATACCGATTTTGCACTCGCCCGGGGTGATAACACCTGGGCAGTTCGGGCCAATCATGCGCACGCCGGCTTCATCCAGCTTCACTTTCACGGTCAGCATATCCAGTGTAGGGATGCCTTCGGTGATGGTGATGATCAGTTTGATGCCTGCATCGATAGCTTCCAGGATGGAGTCTTTGCAGAACGGTGCCGGTACATAGATGACGGACGCGGTTGCACCAGTCGCTTCTACCGCTTCACGCACGGTGTTGAACACGGGCAGGCCCAGGTGCTCAGTACCGCCTTTGCCCGGCGTTACGCCACCGACCATTTTGGTGCCGTAAGCGATGGCTTGCTCGGAGTGGAAAGTCCCCTGGCTACCGGTGAAACCCTGACAAATTACTTTGGTGTTCTTATCGATTAAAATGGACATTATTTGCTCCCCACTGCCGCAACAACTTGCTGAGCCGCATCAGTCAGGCTGGTCGCAGCAATGATATTCAGACCGCTGTCCGCCAGTTTCTTGGCGCCCAGCTCGGCGTTATTCCCTTCCAGACGCACCACCACCGGGACGTTAACGCCCACTTCGGCTACTGCGCCAATGATACCGTCAGCGATCAGGTCGCAACGCACGATACCACCGAAAATGTTAACCAGAACCGCTTTCACCTTGTCGTCAGACAGGATGATTTTGAAGGCTTCGGTCACGCGCTCTTTGGTTGCACCACCGCCCACATCGAGGAAGTTGGCTGGCTCGCCGCCGTGCAGTTTAACGATGTCCATGGTACCCATCGCCAGGCCTGCGCCGTTAACCATGCAACCGATGTTGCCGTCGAGAGCAACGTAGTTCAGCTCCCACTGTGCCGCACGAGATTCACGCTCATCTTCCTGAGAAAGGTCACGCATTTCACGCAGCTCAGGCTGGCGGAACAGGGCGTTGCCGTCAGCGCCCAGTTTGCCGTCCAGACAGATCAGATCGCCCTGCTTGGTCACCACCAGCGGGTTGATCTCAACCATTGCCAGGTCACGTTCCAGGAACAAGGTCGCCAGGCCCATGAAGATTTTGGCGAACTGGCCAACCTGCTTGCCGGTCAGACCCAGTTTGAAGGCCAGCTCACGACCCTGGTAAGGCTGTGGGCCTGCCAGTGGATCGATGGTCATTTTGTGGATCAGTTCCGGGGTTTCTTCCGCAACTTTCTCGATCTCAACACCACCCTCGGTGGATGCCATGAACACCACGCGACGGCTTGCACGGTCAACTACCGCGCCCAGATACAGTTCTTTATCAATGTCGGTCGCCGCTTCTACCAGGATCTGGTGAACCGGTTGGCCCAGCGCGTCAGTCTGGTAGGTCACCAGACGCTTGCCCAGCCAGGCTTCAGCGAAAGCACGGATGTCTTCCTTGCTGTTAACCACTTTAACGCCGCCAGCTTTACCGCGACCGCCAGCATGAACCTGACATTTTACCACCCACGGGCCGGAGCCGATTTTGGATGCGGCTTCTTCTGCTTCACGCGGTGTGGTACAGGCGTAACCGGTTGGTGCCGGCATGCCATACCGAGCAAACAGCTGTTTTGCCTGATATTCGTGTAAATTCATGATGTTCTATCCATTCAGTTCTGAAGGTTTTAGCCGAGCCATTTTGGCGGAAAACCGCATGACTTTAGTCGGCCACATAGCACAGAGTGTGGGCGCGGCGTACCGCGCCCATCAGGGTTATACGTTCAGCAGCAGACGAGTTGGATCTTCCAACATATCTTTTACCGTCACCAGGTAACTGACGGATTCTTTACCGTCGATCAGGCGGTGATCGTAAGACAGAGCCAGATACATCATCGGCAAGATCACAACCTGGCCTTTCACCGCCATTGGGCGATCTTTAATGGCGTGCATGCCCAGGATGGCGCTTTGCGGTGGGTTGATGATCGGGGTAGACATCAGTGAACCAAATACGCCGCCGTTGGTAATGGTGAAGTTACCGCCGGTCAGCTCTTCCACAGTCAATTTGCCGTCACGGCCTTTGACTGCCAGCTCTTTGATTTTCTTCTCGATATCTGCCATGCCCATGCTGTCTACATCACGCAGGACCGGGGTTACCAGGCCACGTGGAGTAGAAACCGCAATGCTGATATCGAAGTAGTTGTGGTACACCACGTCGGTGCCGTCGATAGACGCGTTCACTTCCGGGAAGCGTTTCAGCGCTTCAACTACCGCTTTGATGTAGAAGGACATAAAGCCCAGACGAACACCGTGGCGTTTTTCGAAGGCTTCACCGTACTGCTTGCGCAGGTCCATGATCGGCTGCATGTTGATTTCGTTGAAGGTGGTCAGCATCGCAGTGCTGTTCTTCGCTTCCAACAGGCGCTCGGCTACGCGCTTGCGCAGGCGGGTCATAGGGACGCGTTTTTCACTGCGACCGCCCAGAGCGGGCTGCGGTGCGGCTTCAACGGCGGCGGCGGCAGGCTTGTCGGCTTTTTTGCCGTTAGCCAGGTGCGCTTCCACGTCTTCGCGAGTGATACGACCACCCACACCGCTGCCTTTAATGGCGGCAGCATCGAGATCGTGTTCGGCAATCAGGCGGCGGATCGCCGGGCTGAGTGCGTCGTTGCTCTCTTCTTCCAGGCTGGCGGTAGCACGCTGGGCCGGAGTGGATTCTTTAGCCTGACTTTTCTCTTGAGTCGGCTTGCCGGAGCTGTCGCCCGGACGAATACGGCCGAGGAGCTGGCGAGAAAGCACGGTTGCGCCCTCTTCTTCCAGGATCGCATCAAGAATGCCTGCTTCGCTGGCCGGGACTTCCAGCACAACTTTGTCAGTTTCGATTTCAACCAGAACTTCGTCACGCTGGACGCTGTCACCTGGTTTCTTGTGCCAGGTGGCTACGGTCGCATCGGCAACCGATTCAGGAAGGTCAGGAACCAGAATATCTACGCTACTCATTTAGCTTTCCCTTAATCTTTAACAATATTCAGCGCGTCATTAACCAGAGCCTGTTGCTGCTTCTGGTGTACGGACATATAACCGACTGCCGGTGAGGCAGAGGCTGGACGTCCGGCGTAACGTAAAGAAGCCCCGAACGGCACCACTTCACGGAAGTTGTGTTGGCTGCAGTACCAGGCACCCTGGTTCAGCGGCTCTTCCTGACACCAGACGAAATCATGCACGTGAGCATACTTCTCCAGCACCGCCTGAAGGGCCTGATGCGGGAACGGGTACAGCTGCTCAATACGGATGATGGCCACGTCTTTCTGGTCGTTCTTGCGGCGTTGTTCCAGCAGATCGAAATAGACCTTACCGGAGCACATCACCACGCGTTTAACCGCTTTCGGATCCAGATCGTCGATCTCACCAATCGCCGGCATAAAGGTGCCGTTAGCCAGTTCGTCGAGCGAAGAGGTCGCCAGCGGATGACGCAGCAGAGATTTCGGTGACATCACCACCAACGGACGGCGCATACCGCGCAGCGCCTGACGACGCAGCATGTGGTAAACCTGTGCCGGGGTAGACGGGATGCACACCTGCATATTCTGCTCAGCACACAGCTGCAGGTAACGTTCCAGACGCGCAGAGGAGTGCTCTGGGCCCTGACCTTCGTAACCGTGCGGCAGCAGCATCACCAGGCCACACATACGGCCCCATTTCTGCTCGCCGGAGCTGATGAACTGGTCGATCACCACCTGAGCGCCGTTAGCGAAGTCACCGAACTGCGCTTCCCAGATGGTCAGGGTGCGAGGTTCTGCGGTGGCGTAGCCATATTCGAACGCCAGTACGGCTTCTTCAGACAGCACGGAGTCCCAAACTTTGAACTCGCCCTGCCCGCTGTGGACATTGGCCAAGGGTACGTAGACCGAACCGTTTTTCTGGTTGTGCACCACCGCATGACGGTGGAAGAAGGTGCCGCGACCGGCATCTTCACCGGACAGACGAATCGGAATGCCTTCATCAACCAGAGTGGCGTAAGCCAGCGTTTCCGCTGCGCCCCAGTCAAATGCTTTGTTGCCTGCAGCCATCTCTGCGCGGTCACCGTAGATTTTCGCTACGCGTGACTGCATTTCGATCGCTTCCGGCGCAGTGCTGATGCGACGAGCCAGTTCCTGCAGGCGCTTCATCTCAACCTTGCTTGGGTACTCTTCGTCCCACTCGTGGTTAAGGTACGGCGACCAGGTAAAGGTATGCAGGTTCATCGGACGCCATTCTTCAACCACGCATTCACCGCGGTCGAGCGCATCACGGTACAGGTTGACCATTTCCGTGGCATCTTCCAGGCTGGCGACCTTTTGTTCGGTCAGAACGTCAGCATAAAGCTTGCGCGGCGTCGGGTGTTTTTTGATCTTCTGGTACATCACCGGCTGGGTTGCACTTGGCTCATCGGCCTCGTTATGCCCATGGCGACGGTAGCAGACCAGATCGATCATCACGTCACGTTTGAAGGTGTTACGGAAATCCAACGCCAGACGGGTCACAAAGGCCACCGCTTCCGGATCGTCAGCATTGACGTGGAAGATCGGCGACTGCACCATCTTGGCGATGTCAGTACAGTATTCGGTAGAACGCGCATCCAACGGGTTGGAGGTGGTGAAACCAACCTGGTTGTTGATCACGATACGTACCGTGCCGCCCACTTCGTAACCGCGAGCCTGCGACATGTTCAGGGTTTCCTGAACCACGCCCTGGCCGGTAATGGCGGCGTCACCGTGGATGGTGATTGGCAGTACCATGTTGCTGCGCGCTTCGTCCAGACGATCGCGACGGGCACGTACAGAACCCATAACCACCGGGCTGACGATCTCCAGGTGCGACGGGTTAAACGCCAGCGCCAGGTGAACCATGCCGCCTTCGGTTTCTACGTCGGAGGAGAAGCCCTGGTGATATTTCACGTCACCGGTGCCGAGGTGTTCTTTATGCTTGCCGGCAAACTCGTCGAACAGGTCGGCAGGTTTTTTACCCAGCACGTTGATCAACACGTTCAGACGGCCGCGGTGGGCCATGCCCAACACCACTTCACGCGTGCCGTTCTTACCGGCGTGGCGCACCATCTCTTTCAGCATTGGCACCAACGCATCGCCGCCTTCCAGCGAGAAGCGTTTCGCCCCTGGGAATTTAGCGCCAAGGTAGCGTTCCAGGCCTTCCGCTGCGGTCAGCTCGTTCAGGAAACGGCGTTTCTCGTCATTGGTAAAGCTGGCGTGCCCCACCACCGATTCGATACGCTGCTGGATCCAGCGTTTCTCTTCGGTATTGGTGATATGCATGTATTCCGCGCCGATCGAGCCGCAGTAGGTCTGCTTCAGCGCCGCGTACAGGTCGCCCAGCTTCATGGTTTCTTTGCCGATGGCGAAAGAACCCACGTTGAAGGTTTCCTGGAAGTCGGCGTCGGTCAGGTTGTGGTAGGCAGGTTCAAGGTCAGGAACTTGCTCCCGCTGCCACAGACCGAGCGGATCGAGGTTGGCATGCTGATGTCCGCGGAAACGGAAGGCGTTAATCAGCTGCAGTACCTTGACCTGTTTGGCGTCAGTGTCTGGATCGTTGATGGTGGTGTTGTAACGCGCAGAGTCTTTCGCCAGGCGGCGGAAGTAGTCACGCGTTTGAGAGTGAAGCTGATCGGGTTTTACACCCGCGGTTGGTAGCTGTTGAAAAATGGAACGCCAGCTATCTTCAACGGAGCCCGGATCGGTTAAGAAGTCTTCATAGAGCTGTTCTATGTAAGACTGGTTCGCGCCCGCCAGATAGGAGGAATCCAGCCAGGCCTTCATTGCGCCGTTCTGCATCATGATCCCTTAAGCTTTGAAGCTTTAGTTTTCGCCGTGGTTAACATAATTACCGTGATGGATACGGTTTGCCGTAGAAACGGTTCACTCGACGTACTTTTAGCCAAAAGAAAGGCTCGGTACGTTCTGCTATGGACCTTGCGGTCCCTTACAAGGAACCTCTAAAAACCGGCGGGCGAACCAGGCTGCTTAGCGCCGCAGCCGCGGGTCAGTTTTTAGAGGTTCCCTCCTTTGTGATGTGCGCCGGAAACTGCCCGGCGCAGCATCTCATTCCACTTATGCCCCGCGTTGCAGCAGCATAGACTTGATATGACCGATTGCACGCGTCGGATTCAAGCCCTTAGGACATACACTGACACAATTCATAATGCTATGGCAGCGGAAAACACTGAAAGCGTCGTCCAGATCGTCTAAACGTTCTTCCGTTTCCGTGTCACGGCTGTCAATCAGGAAGCGGTACGCCGCCAACAGGCCAGCCGGGCCGATGAACTTGTCAGGGTTCCACCAGAATGACGGGCAAGAGGTGGAACAACAAGCGCATAAAATGCACTCGTACAGACCATCCAGCTTGGCACGCTCTTCCGGCGATTGCAGGTGCTCACGCGCCGGCGGGTTCTTGCCGTCGTTCTGCAGGAATGGCTTGATCTTTTCATACTGGGTATAGAACTGACCCATATCAACCACCAGATCGCGCACCACCGGCAAGCCCGGCAACGGACGGATCACAATCTTTTTGTTGCCTTTGGTCAGCGACGACACCGGAGTGATGCAGGCCAGGCCATTTTTACCGTTCATGTTGATCCCATCGGAACCACATACGCCTTCACGGCAAGAACGACGGAACGACAGGCTTGGATCTTTTTCTTTCAGCTGGATCAACGCATCCAGCAACATCATGTCGCGACCTTCTTCCGCTTCCAGGCTGTAATCCTGCATGTGCGGAGCGTCGTCAACATCCGGATTGTAGCGATAAATTGAAAATTCGAGTTTCATCAATCGATCTCCGCAATTAGTAAGAACGCACTTTCGGCGGGAATGCCGGGCGCAGCTTCGGTTGCATGTTCACTTCACGACGCGTCATGCTTTCCGATTGCGGCTGATACAGCGAGTGACACAGCCAGTTGGCATCATCACGTTCCGGGAAGTCGAAGCGGCTGTGTGCGCCACGGCTCTCGGTACGGTAGTTTGCCGACACGGCGGTGGAAAACGCGGTCTCCATCAGGTTATCCAACTCCAGGCATTCGATGCGCTGGGTATTGAATTCGCTGGAGGTATCGTCCAGACGTGCATTCTTCAGACGTTCACGGATCTCTTTCAGCTCTTCCAGCCCTTTCGCCATTGCATCACCTTCACGGAATACCGAGAAGTTGTGCTGCATACAGGCTTGCAGTGCCTTGCGGATTTCAACCGGATCTTCACCTGAACGGGTGTTGTTCCAGCGGTTCAGACGATCCAGCGACGCTTCTACATCGGATTCGCTGGCATCACGGCTTTCGCCCTGTTCCGCCAGAGATTCGTGCAGATGCATACCGGCAGCACGGCCAAACACCACCAGGTCCAGCAACGAGTTGCCGCCCAGACGGTTGGCGCCGTGTACCGATACGCAGGCAATTTCGCCTACGGCAAACAGCCCCGGGATCACTACGTCTTCGCCTTTCTCGTTCACCGTCAACGCCTGGCCGGTCACTTTGGTCGGAATACCGCCCATCATGTAGTGGCAGGTTGGGATAACCGGGATAGGTTCTTTGACTGGATCGACGTGTGCGAAAGTGCGCGACAGTTCCAGAATGCCCGGCAGGCGGGATTCCAGCACTTCTTTACCCAGGTGATCCAGCTTCAGCTTGACGTGTGGGCCCCACGGACCGTCACAGCCGCGGCCTTCGCGGATTTCAATCATGATCGAACGGGCGACCACATCACGGCCCGCCAGGTCTTTGGCGTTTGGCGCATAGCGCTCCATGAAACGCTCGCCGTGTTTGTTCAGCAGGTAACCGCCTTCACCACGACAGCCTTCGGTCACCAGTACCCCGGCACCGGCAATACCGGTCGGGTGGAACTGCCACATTTCCATGTCCTGCACCGGCACGCCGGCGCGCAGCGCCATGCCGACACCGTCACCGGTGTTGATATGGGCGTTGGTGGTGGACTGATAAATACGGCCTGCACCGCCGGTCGCCAGCACGGTGGCTTTGGCTTTGAAGTAAACCACTTCACCGGTTTCGATGCAGATAGCCGTGGTGCCGACCACCGCGCCATCCTGGTTTTTCACCAGATCCAGCGCATACCACTCGGAGAAGATGGTGGTGTGGTTTTTCAGGTTCTGTTGATACAGGGTATGCAACAGGGCGTGACCGGTACGGTCAGCCGCCGCCGCGGTACGTGCCGCCTGCTCGCCACCGAAGTTCAGTGACTGGCCGCCGAATGGGCGCTGATAGATGCGGCCTTCTTCGGTACGGGAGAACGGCAGACCCATGTGCTCCAGCTCCAGAACCGCTTCCGGGCCGGTTTTACACATATACTCAATGGCGTCCTGGTCACCGATATAATCGGAACCTTTCACCGTGTCATACATATGCCATTCCCAGTTATCTTCGTGGTTATTACCCAGGGCTACGGTAATGCCGCCCTGCGCAGACACGGTATGGGAACGGGTCGGGAATACTTTGGACAACAGGGCACAGGTAGAGCCCGTTTGAGAAATTTGCAGTGCCGCGCGCATACCTGCGCCGCCTGCACCGATAACTACAGCATCAAACTCTCTGACCGGCAGTTTCATCTTACGCACCCCACACTACGATTGTTCCGTACAGTAAATAGACCAGCAACACGACAACGATCGCCAGTTGCAACACCAGACGTACCGCTACCGGCTTGACGTAATCCGTCAGCACCTGCCACAAACCAATCCAGGCATGAGCCAGAATCGACAGCAGCGTCAGCAGCGTGAACACTTTCGTAATAGAGGTGGCGAAGAAGCCACGCCAGATTTCGTAGGTGAGATCCGGAGCCGTGACGAAGAAGCCCAGGATATACAGAACATACAGGGTGATGACGATAGCGGAAGCACGCAGTAACAACCAATCGTGTACGCCGTTGCGTCCTAATGCAGAAACATTGTTTACCATACGAGGACTCCAGCCAGAACTGACAGCACGACGGTCAGACCGATCGCCACCTGGGCAGAACGGGTACCGGCGGCTAAACTCTCTTCGATATAGCCAAAATCCATTAACAAATGGCGAATGCCACCGCAAATGTGATAGGCCAGCGCAGTGAGGATGCCCCAGAATATGAATTTGACAACGAAGCTATTCATGATGGCAGCAGCCTGCATGAAACCCTCTTGGGAAGAGAGTGACAGGCCCAGCAGCCAGAGGAGGATACCCACGGCAACGAAGGTAATTACGCCAGAGACTCGGTGTAAGATGGACGCTATCGCAGTTACGGGAAACTGAATCGTTTGCAGATCCAGGTTGACAGGTCTTTGTTTTTTCACGTTTTTGCCCACACAGCTCTTATTATTTTCCTTCCTCCGGCCTGGGCGGGGATCAGACAGCGTTAAGAGCCAAAACCCTCACACGTCACGCGCTCAAACAACAACATCCTCTGTGCTTAAACGGCGCGTAGTTATAACGCTGGGTGCTCCTACTTCAGGGTATCCCGGAGACCTGGCGGCAGTATAGGAGGATCACATTCTGATTACAATTCCCATACAATCCCTTTGGTAACATTTCCCCCGAACAGTGATTTAGATCACGGATTTCACAATTGGCACAAAATTAATTATCTGATTTGACAAGAGATCAACAATTCCATTACATATAGGGGCACAAACGGCCCTATGATGCGCTATAGGTCAGCAGATACACTTCCCCCGATGTTCAAGATATGCAACAGTGTATTTGAAAGAACCTATCCCAATGGCGGTTTTTGCCGGTCACATTTGCAGCACATTGCCGCAGATAAGCACAAATAAGGCATATAAAACAACCTATTGGGATAGGTTCAACCACCCCCGAACACGTCGTAGGTAAGATTAACAGAACATAACGAATTCCGATGAATCGTTAACAACTGGTCACCCGCCTCGTTCGCCTGGTTAGCACTCTGTACCCTACCCGCGCATTTGCGCAGTCGCTCACAGAGTTAGCGTCCGCTCCATTTTTTGCGGGCAACCTGAGGAGAATTAAGGTATTTCAGTTGTTAGAGGTTTTTAAAATAAGGCGCAAAGGAGACTGTAAATGACTGATAAGAAAGCGACGCTAACCATTAATGATGGTGAAGCTCCAATCGAACTGGGCGTATTGACCCCGACACTGGGCCCCGATGTCCTTGATGTCCGCGCCCTGGGCTCCAAAGGTTATTTCACGTTTGATCCCGGCTTTACCTCTACCGCTTCCTGCGAATCCAAAATCACCTTCATTGACGGTGACAAAGGCGTACTGCTGCACCGCGGCTTCCCGATCGAACAGTTGGCGAAAGAGTCTTCCTATCTGGAAGTGTGCTACATCCTGCTGTACGGCGAGACCCCGACCGCAGAAGAGTTTGAAACCTTCAAAACTACCGTGACCCGTCACACCATGATCCACGACCAGATCACCCATCTGTTCCGTGGCTTCCGTCGTGACTCACACCCAATGGCCGTACTGTGCGGTGTGACCGGCGCCCTGGCGGCGTTCTACCACGATGCATTGGACGTCAACAACGAGCGTCACCGCGAGATCACCGCGTTCCGCCTGCTGTCCAAAATGCCTACCGTGGCGGCCATGTGTTACAAATATTCGCTGGGTCAGCCGTTCGTTTATCCGCGTAACGACCTGTCCTACGCCGGTAACTTCCTGCATATGATGTTCGCCACCCCGTGTGAAGAATACGTGGTGAACCCAGTGCTGGAACGCGCAATGGATCGCATCCTGATCCTGCACGCAGACCACGAGCAAAATGCTTCCACTTCTACCGTACGTACCGCAGGCTCTTCAGGCGCTAACCCGTTTGCCTGTATCGCTGCCGGTATCGCTTCTCTGTGGGGCCCGGCACACGGCGGCGCCAACGAAGCCGCACTGAAGATGCTGGAAGAGATCAAGACCGTTGAGCACATCCCTGAGTTCATCAAGCGCGCCAAAGACAAGAACGACTCGTTCCGTCTGATGGGCTTCGGCCACCGCGTGTACAAGAACTATGACCCACGCGCCACCGTGATGCGTGAAACCTGTCACGAAGTGCTGAAAGAACTGAACAAGAAAGATGACAACCTGTTGGAAGTGGCGATGGAGCTGGAACACATCGCGCTGAACGACCCGTATTTCATCGAGAAGAAACTGTACCCGAACGTCGACTTCTACTCAGGCATCATCCTGAAGGCGATGGGTATTCCTTCTTCCATGTTCACCGTTATCTTTGCCATCGCCCGTACCATCGGCTGGATTGCGCACTGGAACGAAATGCATGACGAAGGCATCAAGATTGCCCGTCCGCGTCAGTTGTACACCGGCTATGCCGAGCGTGACTTCAAGTCCCAACTGAAAAACCAATAACGCCGCTTTACCCTACATAAAGCAGCAAAACGCCGTCCCCCTGGACGGCGTTTTTTTTGCCCTATCCCCAGGAAGAGGGGCGGGGTGAGGGAAACATTGAATAACCTATTTCTGACAACCCGGGCACCAATAAAAGGGTCGTGAAGACAGCGTCGTGCGCTCGATCATCACACCACATCGCTCGCAGGGTTCACCACTGCGATGGAACACCTTAAAACTGAACAATGCGCCGTGATGGCGGTTTTCATCCACCTGCCCGCGCGTTTGGTAAGACAAACGAGGCACCGCCAGCAGCGCCTCCGCCAGTCGCTGCAAAGCATCAGGCTCCAGATCCTGTGGCTTGTGCTGGGGTGCCAGCTCTGCCTGCCAGAGAATTTCAGCCCGCAGATAATTGCCCAGCCCGGCAAGGAACGCCTGATCGAGCAACATGCCGCCCAATTGCCGACGACGAAACGCCGGCGATAACAGCCGCTGTTCTACCGCCGTCGTCGTTAACGTCATATCCAGCACGTCGGGACCGATACGCTGTAGGAACGGGTGCTGTTCAATTTCTTCACGCGGCCCGACGGTAATCTCCGAGGCGCTGTACAGCAAAATCGCCCGCTCCGCCGTTTCCAGTCGCACGCGCAGATCCCGCTTGGTTTCCGGCGTCTCCCCCGCTTTTACCACCTTCCACACGCCATACAATTGGTTATGGCTATACAGCGTCAGTCCGTTGGAAAAGTGGGTCAATAGTGCCTTACCGCGCGGCTCAATAGCGATAATACGCTCACCGATTAACCGGTCGCGATAGTGTTTAAGCTGGGGAAAGGCAAAACCGACTTCGGTCAGTGGCTGGTCGATCACCGCCGCCGCCAGTGCATCCGCCGCCCGGCGAATTTCCGGTCCTTCCGGCATATGAAAACTCCTGAGTGGACCCCGGTGCAGCAAAGTGCACCGGGGGTATAACTGCGGTTAATGTGTCGCACCGCCGACAACCTTCAGATCGTGTTCAACCTGCAGCGCAATGGAAATCGCCAGCTCCAATGCAAACAACACCGTGGTCGCCGCCATGCTTGGCGCGCCCGGGTGAGCGGCAGCCTGTTCCGGCAGATAAGGGATATGAATAAACCCGCCCTTGATTGCCTGCTGGTCGCTTAAACGGTGCAACAAACCGTACATCACGTGGTTGCAGACATAGGTGCCGGCCGTTTGCGATACCGAGGCGGGGATGCCCGCTTCACGCATCGAGCCCACCATCGCCTTGATCGGCAGCGTGCTGAAATAGGCTGCCGGTCCGCTTTCAACAATAGGTTCGTCGATCGGCTGTTGCCCTTGATTATCGGGAATTCGTGCATCATCGACGTTGATCGCCACCCGTTCGAGGGTGATATCGGTACGCCCACCGGCCTGGCCGATAGCCAGCACCATCACCGGCTGCACTTCATCAATCGCCGTATTCAGTGCTTCCAGCGCTTCGCCAAACACACAAGGCAACTGGCGAGCAATGATGCGCGCACCGGCCAGCTCCATATCATTGAGTTGCTTGACCACTTCCCACGAAGGATTAACGCGTTCGCCGCCAAAGGGCTCAAAGCCCGTGATCAATACCTTTTGCATGCGTTCTCCTTACAGGAACATCAGGAAATAAAGCAGGAATACGTTGACCAACAGTAACAGCACCCCGGTCGGGATCTGTGCCTTGATCACCGCATTCTTGTCCGGCAATTCCAGCAACGCCGCCGGTACAATATTAAAGTTAGCAGCCATTGGCGTCATCAGCGTGCCGCAATAACCGGAAAACATGCCGATAGCCGCCATCACTGCCGGGTTTCCGCCGTGCTGCAACACCAGGATCGGGATGCCGATACCGGCGGTGACAATCGGGAAAGCCGCAAAGGCGTTGCCCATAATCATGGTCAACAGCGCCATGCCGATGGCATAAACCGCCACTGCGATAAAGCGGTTATCGACGGCCAGATACTCCTGGGTCAGATGAGAAATTGCCGTACCGACACCAGCAGTAGTAAACAGCAGGCCCAGCGTGGCGAGGATTTGCGGCAAAATAAACGCCCAGCCGATGGAGTCCAGCAGGCGACGCGCTTCCTGGATCGGCTGCAACGCTTTTTCATGGGTCATTTTTACTGCGATAACCAGGCCAAGCAAACAACCGGCGGTCATCGAGAACAGAGTAATCAAGGTGGCATGGTTGCCGCTGCCGAAGACCGCAGTTTGCAGCGCCGGAATATTATTGAACAACAGCACGCCCACCACCGTCACCACCGGAATTGCCAGCGCCGGGATAAACAGCCGGTTGCCCAGACGTTTGGCGCTCTCTTCGCGCTGCTGCGGGGTACGTTGGTGATAGCTGCCCAAACGCACACCGCCGAAACCGGCGATCAACGCCATGATCACCACTACCACGCCGACAATGATGTGCAGCATGCGTTTCTCGTTGCTGCCTTCACCCAGCACGTCGCCCAACAGGCTATAGGTCCAGTCGCCGACCAGGAACACCAGGCCGTACAGTGCCCAGAACAGGCCAGTGGTGACGCGGCGCGGGTTGGCACGATCGCGGAATGACATCACCGCCACGATCAGCAGTACTACGCCGGCCAGCCAGTAGAGATATTGTTGTTGGAAAGTCATTGGGCATCTCCTTTGGCCTGCAGCGCCGCCTGGTTGAGCTGCGACAGTTCAGCGCTGAGCTGTTTATCCATCCGGTAAAGCCGGAACGCATGGATCAGGAAGGCAAAGATGGCGGTAGGAATGCCCCATAAGGCGATATGCAACGGCTCGGTCTGGATGCCGCCGGATTCCAGCATAAAGTTGTGCATGAAGATGATTGCGCCGAAGGCGACAAAGATATCTTCACCAAAGAACAAGCCAACGTTATCCGTAGCGGCAGACATGGCACGCAGACGGTGACGCGTACGCTCCGGCAGCTCGCCGTAACGGTTTTCCGCCGCCCCTTCAGCCATCGGCGCCAGCAGTGGGCGCACCATTTGCGGGTGACCGCCCAGGCTGGTCAACCCCATGGCGGCGGTAATTTCACGCACGAACAGATAGACGATCAGCAAACGTCCGGCGGTGGCACTTTTGATCTTGGCGATCCACGCCTGTGCACGTTCTTTCAACCCGTGACGTTCCAGCAGGCCGATCACCGCCAATGGCAGCAACAGGATCAGCGGCAGGTTACGGGTATTGAGGAAACCTTCGCCCAGTTTTTCCAGGATCACATCCAGCGGCATCAGTGCCGCCAGCCCGGTGATAATGCCGGCGGCAATCACCACCAGCACTGGGTTAAAGCGTAAAACAAATCCAACCACGATGGCAGCTATACCAATCAGTGGCCATAAGTTAACGGCCTGTTCCATAGTATTCCCTCGGTAATTTCTAATAGTTTGTGTTGTGTGTTTGTGTTGTACGTATTTAATTATTTTTATTCTGCGCTAACGCTGATGCCTTCCAGGGCAAAACGTTCGCGCAGCGTGCGCGCATATTCCAGCGCGTGTTCACCGTCGCCGTGCAGGCAGACGGTTTCAGCCTGAACGGCGGCCCAGGTGCCGTCCAGAGTGCGAACCCGATGGTGGCGTACCATTTCCAGCGTTTGTGCCAGCGCCAGTTCATCGCTGTTAATCAGTGCCCCTGGCTGACCACGAGGGACCAAGGTGCCGTTGGCCTGGTAACCACGATCGGCGAACACTTCCTGCCGCGTTACCAGCCCCTGTTTTTCACCGGCGCGGATCAACTCGCTACCCGCCAGCCCCACCAGCCGCAAGGTCGGATCGACCGCTTTAACCGCCCGGGCGATGGCTTCCGCCAGTTCCGGTTCTACCGCCGCCTGGTTGTACAGCATGCCGTGCGGTTTGACGTGAACCATCACCCCGCCTTCAGCACGGGCGATCGCCGCCAGCGCGCCAAGCTGATACACCACCTGCGCGTAAACCGTTTCCGCCGGCAGTTGCATACGGGTGCGGCCAAAGTTCTCGCGATCGGGAAAACTCGGGTGCGCGCCAATGGCTACACCGTATTCCAGCGCCCAACGCACCGATTGACGCATGGTTTGCGCATCACCGGCGTGAAAACCGCAGGCGATATTGGCCGAGCTGACCAGTTGCAGCAGCGCCTGATCGTTGGCGCAGCCCTCGCCGAGATCGGCGTTCAAATCAACGATCATTTAACCCCCAGGCAATCTGTTGAATAAAGTGCTCCTGTTCGACCCTGGCGCGTTGTGCCTCGGCCAAAGTACAGGGAACAAAGTGGATGGCCTCACCCAGACGGATCTGCGCCAGATGGTAAAGATCGGCTTCGATCACGCAGGCAATACGCGGGTAACCACCGGTCGTCTGCGCATCCGCCATCAGCACGATTGGCTGGCCATTGTGCGGTACCTGTACCACCCCCGGTAACAGGCCGTGCGACAGCATTTCGCGGTCAGTGGTGCGGCTCAGCGCATGGCTGCCGTGCAGACGATAACCCATGCGGTTACTCTGCGGGCTCAGTTGCCAGGCGGTGCGCCAGAAAGCCTCTTTAGCCTCTTCGCTGAATTCATCATATTCCGGCCCCGGTAACGCCCGGATACGGTTGTTGAACAGCGGTTGCTTCACGCCGGTGCTCTGCAGTGGCAATGAATGGCCTTGCCCCAGCGGCAGGCTGTCGCCATCGCGCAGGTTGCGCCCTTCCAGCCCACCAAAGGCGGCTTTGTTATCGGTGCTGCGCGAACCGAGCATTTCCGGTACCGCGATGCCCCCGCCGATCGCCAGATAGGTGCGCATACCGCGTTTTGGCGTTTTCAGTATCAGCTGTTGGCCCGAATTAACCGGATAACGCCAGCCGGTCCACAGCGGTTTGCCGTCCAATTGCGCATCGCAACCGGCCCCGGTCAGAGCGATCCAACCTGGCTGAGTAAATTCGGCGCTAAATTGCCCAAGGGTGATTTCCAGCCCGGCAGCATGGGCGTCATTGCCCACCAGCAGGTTGGCGATCCTCAGCGCAGGTTCGTCGAGCGCCCCGCCCTGACTAACGCCCAGACGACGGAAACCGTTACGGCCCAGATCCTGCACCGTGGTGTAAATACCCGCACGCAAGATCTTCAGCATACCCCCTCCTTCTGCGGCACAAACCGCACGCTATCGCCGGGGCGCAGCAAGGTTGGCGGCATTTCATAAGGATTAAACAGTGCCAGCGGAGTACGGCCAATCAACTGCCAGCCACCGGGGGTGTTCAATGGATAAATCCCGGTTTGGCTGCCACCGATGCCGACGGAGCCTGCCGCCACGGACAGGCGCGGTTCGGCGCGGCGCGGCGTCGCCAACTTTTCCGGCATGCCGCCCATGTAGGAGAAACCAGGCTGAAAGCCAAGGAAATAGACCACGTATGCCGCTGAGGAATGGCATTCCACCACCTGCTGCGGCGTCATGCCGGTGTGGCGGGCCACTTCATCCAGGTCGGGGCCATCCTGACCGCCATAGATCACCGGAATATCCACCTGACGCGATTCTGGCATCAGACTTTCCTTGCTGTCCCACCCCTGTTGCAACAGCGCCAGCATCGCTTGCGCGTCGGCCTGCGGCGTATTCAGCAGCAGCGTAAGATTGTTCATGCCCGGTATCACTTCACGCACATCGGGATGATGATTCAGTTTTTCGGCCAGCGCCCAGATCCGCTGCTGACTTGGCAGCGTCACCGGTGGCGACAGTTCAAGCACTACCGCTCTTTCACCTAATAAGTAACATCGTGCTCGTTGCACCCTTTTCCCCTTATCCCCGTCATCTTTTATTATTTTCAAAACCCATCTGTTATGCGTGACAGCGCGCTGGCTGTCAATAGAACAACCTTTGATAAAATAAGGGATTAGGCTATTAAAAGGATTCAGCCACGGTAAAAACCGGGCTGGATCCTGGGGAGGAAAATCAGGCGGGATTGGGGATATCGATAAAGGTCACATCAAAGCCATGATGATGGGCCAGCCATTCACCGAGCGCTTTGACGCCACCGCGCTCGGTGGCGTGGTGACCGGCGGCGAAGAAGTGAATGCCCATTTCCCGCGCGCTGTGAATAGTTTGCTCAGAGACCTCACCGCTGATAAAGGCATCTACGCCAAAGCGTGCGGCGCTGTCGATAAAGCCCTGACCACCGCCGGTGCACCAGGCCACACGGCGGATATGCGCCGGGGCGTTATCGCCACAGTGCAGCACCGCACGGCCCAGACGGCTCTCGATGCGCTGTTGCAGTTCAACACCGGTCAGCGGCTGCTCGAATTCACCGTGCGGCACCAACGGCTCCACTTCGCCAACCATCCGAATGCCCAGCAGATGCGCCAACTGTGCGTTGTTACCCAGCACCGGATGCGCATCCAGCGGCAGGTGATAAGCGTACAGGTTGATGTCATTGCTCAGCAGCGTTTTCAGCCGGTTACGCTTCATACCACGCACCGAGGGCGCTTCGTTTTTCCAGAAATAACCGTGATGCACCACAATGGCGTCCGCCTGGTGCTCCACTGCGGCATCCAGCAGTGCCTGACAGGCGGTCACACCGGTGACGATACGCTGCACATGCGGCCGCCCTTCCACCTGCAGGCCATTCGGACCGTAATCCTGAAAGGCCGCGGTGTTCAGCTCGTTATTGATCAACTGTTCCAGATCTAGGTTACGCATAGAATTCTCTCTTCAATTCAAAATGTCTGCCGGTCGCCCTGTTCCATCAGGATAAATTTTACGCCCAGGTTGTTACCCTGATCCAACTGCTGTTTGATGGTCGCACGCACGTCTTCCCCCTGCTTCAGGCTGGGCTTGATATGGCTGATCACCACCGGGAAATCTTTCAGCGAGCCTTCACCCCCGCTGTACTGGGTCAGACTTTTCAGCTCCTTCAACAACCAGGCCGGCGTCAGGTGGCCATACAGGTTTTTATCTTCCACCTCATTGGGATAGGAGGTTTCGATAATCATCCCTTTCAGTTTTTTCTGTTCGATAAGCGGCCCCAGCACGCGCCAGGCACTATCCAGATTGCGTGATTGCTCGAGGGCATCCGCCCCGGTGTCACCGAAATAGGCGAAAGAACCGCTGCGATCGGACACCAACAGCATTGAGGAAGGGTAGCGATCATGACTGAGCGGATACATCACGCCACTCAGGCCAGTGACGCCCAGGGTCACGCGTTGCTGCGGCCGTACCGTTTGCAGCCGGTAGGTCCCCAAGCGTGAACCATTGCCGGAGTCGGTAAAGTTAGGCCAGGCCTTCCAGTTAAAGTAATGATTGCGCAGGGTCAGAATGGTATCGGCCTGGGCATAGATATTCTTTTTAGTGTCTTCCGGCGCGCCAATAATCAGCCCTGCCACGTGGTCAAGATGGCCGTGGCTGATAAAGTAGGCGCCGATCAACTGGCGAAATATGTAGCCCTGCTGGGTATAAGGCGCGGCCAACTCAGGGGTAACCTGCGGGAAACTGCCTTTCTCCAGCCCTTTGGCAATGCCCGGCAGCAGTGAACCGGCATCCAGCGCCAGATACTGCGGCTGGCTGTCGTTGCGGATCAGGTAGGAGGTCAGATTGCCGTCGCTGACGCCGCCGTCCACGCCCAGCGCCACCACGTCAAAGCCGGCCAGCGCCAGGGCTGAATAGCCACTCAGACACAGGGCCAGCACCTTTTTCATCATTATTTCGCTCCTTGCTGTTGCCTTAATATTCCCCGCGCTTCGCCGCTTCAAAGGCAGCCAGCGTCTCCAGCCGCGCCTGCTTGTGGTCGACAATCGGCAGCGGATAATCCAGCACACGCTGCTGTTGTTCCGCCCAGCGATGGGGTTGATGGATAGCATTGTCCGGTACATCCGCCAGCTCGGGCAACCATTTACGGATAAAAGTGCCTTGCGGATCAAAACGTTCGCCCTGAGTGGTCGGGTTAAAGATGCGGAAATACGGCGCGGCGTCGGTGCCGGTTGAGGCCGCCCACTGCCAACCGCCGTTATTGGCCGCCAGATCGCCGTCCAACAGTTGGGACATGAAATAGCGTTCACCGGCACGCCAGTCGATCAGCAGGTCTTTCACCAGAAAGCTGGCGCTGATCATGCGTAACCTGTTGTGCATCCAGCCGGTGGTATTCAACTGGCGCATGGCAGCATCGACAATCGGGTAGCCAGTGGCACCCTGCTGCCAGGCCTGCAACAGGGCTTGGTTATCCCGCCAGCGTACCCTATCCGTCCAATCGATAAAGGGACGGTGCTTGCATAACGCAGGATAGGCCACCATCAGATGCCGATAAAACTCGCGCCAAATCAGCTCATTCAGCCAGCCAAAGGCACCGCTGTCGTGATTTTCCAGCAGTTGTGGACATTCAGCGCGCAGGCGGTTGAAACACTGTCGTGGCGACAACGCGCCGATCGCCAGATAGGGCGACAGGCTGCTGGTACCGGCAATAGCAGGCCGATCCCGCTGTTCAAGGTAATCCTGCACCTGCTCACGGCAAAAGGTACGCAGCCGCTGCAGCGCCGCCTCTTCCCCGGCGGGAAAATCCCCCGAGGGCTCGGCCGGTGGATAGTTAAATGCTTCAGGGGAAACGGATACCGACAATGCACCGCCTGCCCGGGGTTTCGGGGCCGGTAAGGAACGAACGTCGGATTCGGTCAGCCGCTGGATAAAGGCTTTACGGAATGGCGTATAGATTTTGTACATTTCGCCACCGCCGGTTTTCACGCTGCCCGGCGGCAACAGCAGGCTGTCATCAAAGCTCTGGCAAATCACCTGCCCGGACAAACGCTGCTCCAGCCGTTGATCGCGTTGGCGTTCGTTGATTTCGTACTGGCGATTGTAAAACAGCGTATCCACCCGCTCCTGCGCGCAATACGCCGTCAGCCAGTCAACCGAGGCGGCAAAATCATCACATTGGTGGTAGCTAAGCGGAATGCCCCGTTCGGCAAGGGCCTGCTGCATCTGCAGCAAATTGGCATGGATAAATTCGGCCTGACGCGGCGCCATCTCGTGCTGCCGCCATTGTTGCGGAGTAGCAATAAATACCGCCAGCACGCGGGCGTCGGGATCGCTGCAGGCGGCATGCAGCGCTTTGTTATCGGTCATACGCAGATCATTGCGCAACCAGACCAGATGCGTGGTCATAAAACTCCTTGTCAGTTAGTGGCCATAACGCAGGCGCAACGCCTCGGGATAGGGTTCGAAATAGCGTTGATCGGCCAGATAGCGATCGGGGTATTCGGCCATGTAATGTTTGAGCAGCGTGATCGGTGCCAGCAGCGGCTGCACGCCCTGCCGATAACGGTCGATCAACTGTGCCAGTTCCTGGCGCTGCGCCGAACTCAGGTGGCTGCGGAAATACCCCTGCACGTGCATCAACACATTGGTGTGATTGCGGCGCGTCGCCTTGTGCGCCAGCAGTTTCATCAGCCGGCTGCGGTATTCAATCGCGAACGCCTCCAGCGAGGTCCATTTATCCACGTCTGCCACAAAACGCCCGAGCTCACGGTATTCCGGCTGCGAATGCGCCAATAGCGACAGCTTATAGCGGCTGTGGAAGGCGATCAGCCCGCCTCGGGTCAGCCCCTTGCGCCACAGCATGTTCAGCTCATACAGCGCGTAAACTCGTTCGACAAAGTTTTCCCGCAGCGTTGCGTCATTCAGCCGTCCGTCCTCTTCCACCGGCAGCCAGGGCATTTGGCGTTGCAACTCGGCGGTGAACAGCCCGACGCCGCTTTTACGTGCGCCCTCACCGTTTTCATCATACAGCCGCACCCGCTCCATCCCGCAGCTTGGCGAATTGGCACAAACAATGTAGCCGCACAGGTGCTGCAAAGCGGCAATTCGCTGGGCGGAAAACTGCTGCATCTTGTCTGTCACATCGATGCTGTCGTCGTTGCTGTAGCGCAGCGCCACATGATGTGGTTTTTTGATCAACCGCAGCGCCGGACGCGGCGTCGACAGGCCGATCGCCATTTCCGGGCAAATCGCCTCAAACTTTACATAGGGCGCCAGTTGTTCCACTGCGAAGGCCAGCCGTTTGTGTCCGCCGTCAAAACGCACCGTCTCGCCCAACAGGCAGGCGCTGATCCCGATAGGAATTTTGTCACTCATTGATGGGCTCCCGCAGTATTGGATGATGTTAAAAGTGTAGAGGAATTTGCGTCAGGAGACGAACGTTACCAGCACCAAGGCCTTTGTGGCTTGATTGACAGCACCTTTAACCATCACCTGCGCAGATGACGGAGATACCGTGAGCGGCTGTATAGCTACGGCCGCAGTGACAGCATTGCAAGCAGGAGCAGACCGCCTTTTTTGATATTAACCTGTTCGCCGCCGGCCGATTAACCTAAGATGGCTTGATTCACTTTCAACAAACCATTGAGCGGATATGGAAACACTCATGAATCTTGAGTCGTTTCTACGAAGTGCAGAATTGGGGAGTTTTACGCTTGCGGCCAGGCAGCTTGGCGTATCCCCAGCCGCAGTGAGTCGAAACGTTGCTCAGCTAGAGCGGAATCTGGGCGTAAAACTGTTTCAGCGCTCCACCCGCCAGCTCACATTGACCGAGGTAGGACGGCGATTTCTGCTGGATACGGAAACTCACGTGCGTGCGCTGAGAACCTCGGTCCTGAATGCTTCAATGCTCATGGTTCAGCCAACCGGATCCGTTAGGATTAGCGTCGCGCCGACCTTTGGTCAGATGTACTTGCTGCCCACCATTTTGGGGTTTCGCACGAAGTACCCCGATATACAGATTGTTTGCGATTTCGACGACCGTAAAATCGACCTCATTGCAGAAGAATATGATCTTGCAATCGGCGGTGGCTTCGGGCTCATGCCGTCGCATGTGTCACAGCAGGTTGGCCCGCTTCATATCGTTGCGGTTTCATCGAAGGAATACCTTGGTCAAGGACCGTTGCCGGGTAAACCGACGGATCTCGCCAATTATGACGGCATTGCCATTCGATCCAAAAGTTCGGGGCGAATACGCCAGTGGGCGATGCGCACTACCGACAGCGAAGAATCATTGACGCACGTCAACCCTTCGCTGGTTGTGAACAGCCCCACCGCGGCGCGCGAAGCGGCGTTGAATCATCTCGGTGTGGCGTTGCTGGCGTTACCCGACGTATTGCCATATCTGGAATCTGGGCAACTGATACGACTCTTGCCCGACTGGTATTCGGACGCAGGTGCAATTTCTCTTTATTACGCAAACCGCACACTCTTACCGCGGGCCACGAGACTGTTAATTGACTATCTCCATCACTCCTTTGTAAAACAGGGAATCGCTAAACGCTTCCAAGCGTGAGGTGCGGTATTCCGTCAACGTGATCAATCAATGCGACGGCGGTGTTTTCAGGGGGCAGAGCGTCAAGTTGAGCTTGTTGGCACGATGCGGCCCGACCTGAGATCGACGAAAGCCTCATCGAGCTCCTGGCGCGTATTCATGACAAAGGGACCACCCATAGCGATAGGCTCGTCGATGATTGGACTGCTGTATAGCAAGAGACGCACGGCTGATGTCGCGGATACTTCCAGTGAAGATCCGGAATGCTCGAGTGATGAGTTCGCCCACGCGACATCGTCAGCGGATACGACTCGGCGGTCGCTCCCCAGCAGCACCTCACCTTCGACGACGTAGACAAAAACACGCTCGCCAACCGGCACTGGAATCTCGAAAGAAGCGCCTACTTCCAGACGAAAATCGATCAAGGTCAACGGCCACGTCGATCCGTAAGGCACGACAATATCCTCAAATTTACCAGAATAGATGCGGGCCTCGACGCCCTGCTTGCGAAAGACTGGAGCCTCCGCCAGCTTCATTTTTACATAACCTGCGGGGGTCCGCTTCAGACGCGCAGGCAAGTTCAGCCAGAGCTGCAGCGAATGGACGCCCGCCGTACCCGGCATCTCGCTATGCAGGATGCCACCACCCGCGGTCATGAACGCGACGTCGCCTGCATCGATTGCGTCGGAATGTCCAGTATGGTCCTTGTGGAGCATCTGCCCTTCCAGGATGAAGGTGACGGTCTCCATGCCCCGGTGAGGGTGCGTCGGGAACCCGCCCGGCGGCGCGAACCAGTCTTCCGCCAACAGAATGAAGGGACTGTGCGCCTCGCTGTTCTGAGGTGACACCAGCAAACGTGCTTTTTGATTTGGCCCGCGGCTCTCGGCCGGACCTGCGCGTTCAACATTGAGGATCTGCAACATGATGGTTTTTCTCCAGATTGGGAGGCTGTTCTTTTTGGGTCAAGCCGCCTCGGCCAGAACTTCGCCGGTCGAGTCACGCGCTGCCAGTCAAGCCTGCTTGACCAGGACTCCGTAGATTTTCACGATCTTTTCGTCTTGCGCCTTGGGAGGGAAGTGTTCCCACTCAATACCGTTGACGTCATGCGTGCTGGAAAACCCCTGTGCGGCCCGTATTCGAATCCCAAACGCACAGGCTCGTTGAGGTCGATAAACCACCCCGACGGTGCCGACAGGGCTTCCATCACCTTGTGCTTCAGCCACCAGGCCGTTTAACCACTCCTGGGTGAAGTGCAATGTGCTTGTATTCAATAAAGTCATCCATGACCGCCATGCCGCGCATGCGACCTTGGCCGCTCTGCTTGAAGCCGCCTTCCTCGAACTGGTCGTACAGCACGGCCCAATCGTTGATCCACACCGTGCCCGATTCGAGTTCGCGTGCGACCCGCAGCGGCAGATCCACGTCACGTGACCAGACGCTCGCAGACAGGCCATACTCGCTGTCGTTGGCCATGGCAATCGCTTCAGCTTCGGTATCGAACACCTGCATCGTCAACACAGGACCGAACACCTCTTTCTGGACGATCTCGAGTGAGGAGTTGGGTGCTTCGAGCAGAGTCGGTCGATAAAAGGCACCGTTTGCCAGCGCTCCTTCGGTAGCCGGACCACCACGAACAATAACCTTGGCGCCTGCGTGAATGGCGTCCTTCACCATGTCATCGACGCGCTCGACGTTGGCCTGGTCGATTAGCGGTCCCATGTCGTTGACCGGATCGATTCCGGGCCCAACCTTGACCGCCTCCAATTGCCCGCTGAGCTGGCTGCGGACCTTATTCGCGATCCCGCGTTGCACCAACAACCGACTCGCGGTCATGCAGAACTGTCCGGAAAACACGGTCAGCGCCTGCACAACCTTCGGAAGCGCGGTATCGAGATCGGCGTCGTCAAACAGAATTATGGGCGTCTTGCCACCCAGCTCCAGTCCCAGCCGTTTCAGGCTCTTTGCCGCAGTGGCCGAGATCGCGCGACCGGTCTTGGTGCTGCCAGTGAAACTGATGACCGGCACATCCGGTGACTCGACGAACTGGTTGCCGACTTCACGGCCACCGGTGCAGATGTTGACGACCCCCCTGGGCAGCCCTTCGGTGCCGGCGATGATCTCAGCCATGAGTGCGTTCACCTGCGCAGTCTGGCGCGGCAAGCTGACCACAGTGGTAGCGCCAGCGGCCAGCGCGGGTGCGAGCGAGCGGATTAACAACGCCGCCGGGGCGTTCCACGGCACGATGATGCCGGCGACGCCGACCGGCTCACGGACGACGAGCGACAAGTGACCGGCCTCGACTTCCGAGTTCCTGCCATGGTCTGTCAATGCCAAGGCAGCATTGAAACGAAGCGTGTGCGGTACGACCTCAATCTCGTAGTTCGCGTGCATGAGCGCCTTGCCATTCTCCAACGTGATCAGGCGAGCCAGTTCCGCGGCGTGCGCCTCGAAACGGTCGGCCATGTCGTTGAGTACCCGGGCACGGAGCCGGCGATTGCGCGCCCAATCTTCCTCGTGGAAAGCACGCTTGGCGGCGTCGATCGCGCGCTGGGCTTCCACGGTGCCACCTTGGGCGTAACTGCCGAGGCTCTCACCGGTGGCGGGGTTGACGCTTTCGCCGTGTTGGGCAGAATCGACCCACTCACCATCGATCCAGTGCAGGGCGATCTTGGGTTTGCGCGCGTTCTCCGCGCCTTTTTTTTGTACTGCGTTCAATGGGTTGATACTCCTACTCAAGTGTGTTGCTGTATGGCCCGTGATGCGGCTTAGATGAAGCACTTTGGGGATGAAGGTTCCGGATTAGTGTCAGACCTCAACCAGGAAAATTGATGGTTTGACAAAGTCATGGCTCGGCACCGATACCCCTTCAGCCAGCGGAAGCGGAACAACGCTCTGCGACACTTCGCTTCCATACTGCGTCATCGACAGACCCTGCAATTGTTATAGCTACCGGTATTGCTGATCAGAACGTCGACACGGCCATGCTTTTGTTCACCTGCCTGAAACAAAATGTCAGCGGTTTTCTCATGGCCAATATCACCCGAAATGAGCGTTAAATTACTGTTATTCGGCAACGACCGAGTTGCCTCTTTCAACTTGTTTTCAATGATGCTTGCCCAAGCGTTGCAAGCAGCAGCAGAGCGTCTTTTTTGATACTAGCCTGTTCGCCGCCGGCTGATTAGCCCAAGACGGCTTGATTCAATTTCAACAAACCATTGAACGGATATGGAGTCGAGCTGACGAAATTCCTTTTCACTCGACGGATGGGTCTCGCTGACCTGATGCGGTCATCGGAGCCAGATCGGCATGGGTCAGGCTGCCCAGTTTCAGGTCGCTGATGAGGTGGGTGAACTTGCCGGCGGGATACATCGGAACGTGGCGGCACGGGTTGGTGCCATCGGGCCGGAAACCCCAGACTTCGGCCAGATTGAACATCTTGCACACACAGGAAGCCGGGGCAAGTTTCGGAAAGTACCGGTATATGTTGAACTCGCCTAAGCTATTGATAAAAAGATTGTATATAACTTAAGCGTAGTCCAGCCAGGTTCGGCGCTGGAGTCAGGTGAAATAAAAAAAACCCTCGCTGAGCAGCGAGGGTTTCAGGGGAAAGCGGGGGCGATCAGTAAAAATCGCAGGCCGCCAGTTCCGCCTGTTGCAGCCAGACCGGTTTATCGCTGGTTTTTGACCAGACGCGGTGCAAATAGCTGTAAAAACGGGCGCGGTCGCTGCGGAACAGCATTACCGGTAAAGCCAACACACCTGCCAGGATCACTGCGCTGCGACGCAGGAGAATCCGATGCAATGAATAAGCTGGGTAGATAGACATGCGAACCTCCTTAAAAACGCCCGGCCGTCGATTTGTCTTGGAAACAGCACTGGCGTAAACCATTAAAACGGGATGATTTGGTAACTGGACAAAATTTTAGCGCAACTGATGAAAGTTTACTACTCATCCGACCACTAAATTGGTCAAAAAATCGCAAATAAATGCACCATTGCGTAATTTTGTTACAAGCAAGTTAATAATTAACTAACCATTGGTTACATTGTGGATATTGACCGCCTGTTTACGCCAATCGCTCTGCCTGGAAAGGCAAAGCGCCGATCCGAACTTGCCGCCCCCCACAACCCCCTCGATGAAAAGCTATTTTTCGCTGTAATTTCAGCCATTTTTATACTTTTTTTACACCGACCGACGCTATTTTTTCATCTTCTTTCTACCGCCCTCCCTACACTCGCTCTATCAAAAACTACACCTCTGGAGGTGTCCTGTGAGTATCAGCGTTATTGGTGGTGCGCTGTTGGTCCTGCTGCTGTTGGGCTATCTGGTTTATGCCCTGTTCAACGCGGAGGACTTCTGATGGCAGCTTCAGCCTTTTTATTGATTGCCAGTTTCATGCTGGTGCTTTTGCTGCTGGCCCGGCCGTTAGGCAGTTTCCTGGCGCGCCTGATCGAAGGTGAACCCTTGCCCGCTCTGCGTCGGGCAGAGGCCGCCGTCTGGCGTTGTGCCGGCACAACCACCGCCGAGATGAACTGGTGGCAGTACGCACTGGCGATCCTGTGGTTCAACCTGCTGGGTCTGGTGCTGCTGTTTGTACTGCTGATGAGCCAAGGCTCACTGCCGCTTAACCCACAGGGTTTCCCTGGCCTGTCCTGGGATCTGGCGTTCAATACCGCCGTCAGCTTTGTCACCAATACCAACTGGCAGGCCTACAGCGGTGAGAGCACCCTCAGCTACCTCAGCCAGATGGCCGGGCTGGCCGTGCAGAACTTCCTGTCTGCGGCTACCGGCATCGCCGTGGCCTTTGCGTTGATCCGCGCCTTCACCCGCCGGTCCAGCGCCACCATCGGTAACGCCTGGATCGACCTGTTCCGCGTGACGCTGTACGTGCTGTTGCCGATCTCACTGCTGATCGCGCTGTTCTTCGTCAGCCAGGGCACGCTGCAAAACTTCCTGCCTTATCTGCATATCAGCACGCTGGAAGGCGCGCAGCAGACGCTGCCGATGGGGCCAGTGGCCTCACAGGAAGCGATCAAGATGCTCGGTACCAACGGCGGCGGCTTCTTCGGCGTCAACTCGGCACACCCGTTCGAAAACCCGACCGTGCTGACCAACTTTGTGCAAATGCTGGCAATCTTCCTGATCCCCTGCGCGCTGTGCTTTGCCTTCGGTCAGGCGGCCGGTGAAAACCGTCAGGGCCATGCGCTGATCTGGGCAATGTCGCTGATCTTCATCGTGGCCGTAGTGGTAGTGATGTTCGCCGAACTGGCGGGTAACCCGCATCTGAGCGAGTTGGGCAGTGCCAGCAACATCAATATGGAAGGCAAAGAATCACGCTTTGGCATTCTCGCCACCAGCATGTTCTCGGTCGTCACCACCGCCGCGTCCTGTGGTGCAGTCAACGCGATGCATGATTCCTTCACCGCGCTGGGCGGCATGGTGCCGATGTGGCTGATGCAGATTGGTGAAGTGGTGTTCGGCGGCGTCGGCTCCGGCCTGTACGGCATGCTGCTGTTCGTGCTGCTGACGGTGTTTATCGCCGGGCTGATGATCGGCCGCACGCCGGAATACCTGGGCAAAAAGATCGACGTCTATGACATGAAAATGACCGCGCTGGCGATCCTGGCCACACCGACCCTGGTGCTGCTGGGGAGCGCATTGGCCATCTCCACCGACGTGGGCCGTGCCGGCATCCTTAACCCGGGTGCTCACGGTTTCAGCGAAGTGCTGTATGCACTTTCCTCCGCCGCCAATAATAACGGCAGCGCCTTTGGTGGGCTGAGCGTCAACACGCCGTTCTACAACCTGCTGCTGGCATTCGCCATGTTCGTCGGTCGTTTCGGGGTGATCCTGCCGGTGCTGGCGATTGCCGGCTCACTGTGCGCCAAGAAGCGTCAGCCTGCGGGCAACGGCACTCTGCCAACCTACGGGCCGCTGTTTATCGGTCTGCTGGTCGGCACCGTGTTACTGGTGGGCGCATTGACCTTCGTACCGGCGCTGGCGCTGGGACCGGTGGCCGAGCATTTGCAGCTTTGGTTGACCAAATAACAGGCGCATTCCCGTCGCCTTTCGAGCCGCAGCGTTGTTACCTGCACTCGCTCACCCCAGTTACTTACTCAAGTAAGCGCCTGGGGATGAGCGAGCTGGCCGCCTAGCTGCAACTCGAAATCCATAGGGAATGAAATAAAGAGAGAGAATAAAAGATGACTCGCAAACAACGCGCCCTGTTTGAACCGGCGCTGGTCCGTACCGCGCTGATCGATGCGCTGAAAAAACTGGATCCACGCACCCAGTGGCGCAACCCGGTGATGTTCGTGGTGTATATCGGCAGCATTCTGACCACGGCCATCTGGCTGGCGATCCTGGCCAAACAGACCGACGGCAGCGCCGCCTTTACCGGCAGCATCGCCATGTGGCTGTGGTTTACCGTGCTGTTCGCCAACTTTGCCGAAGCGCTGGCCGAAGGGCGTAGCAAAGCCCAGGCAGAAAGCCTGCGGGGCACCAAGAAAACCAGTTGGGCGAAGAAACTGGCCGGGCCACGTCGCGATGGCGCCACCGAGAAAGTCTCCGCCGAGAGCCTGCGCAAGGGTGACGTGGTGCTGGTGGAAGCCGGCGATACCATTCCGTGCGACGGCGAAGTGCTGGAAGGCGGTGCATCGGTGGATGAAAGCGCCATTACCGGCGAATCGGCACCGGTGATCCGTGAATCCGGCGGCGACTTCTCATCCGTCACCGGCGGCACCCGCGTGCTGTCCGACTGGCTGGTGGTGCAGTGCAGCGTCAATCCGGGCGAAACCTTCCTTGATCGGATGATTGCCATGGTGGAAGGCGCCAAGCGTCGCAAAACCCCGAACGAAGTGGCGCTGACCATTCTGCTGGTGGCGCTGACCCTGGTGTTCGTGCTGGCAACCGCCACGCTGTTCCCGTTCTCGCAATACAGCGTGGACGCCGCCAATGGCGGGTCGGTAGTTAGCATCACCGTGCTGGTGGCCTTGCTGGTCTGCCTGATCCCCACCACCATCGGTGGCCTGCTGTCCGCCATCGGCGTGGCCGGGATGAGCCGGATGCTGGGCGCCAACGTGATTGCCACCAGTGGCCGTGCGGTGGAAGCCGCCGGTGACGTTGACGTGCTGCTGCTGGATAAAACCGGCACCATCACGCTGGGTAACCGTCAGGCCTCCGAGTTTCTGCCTGCGCCGGGCGTTAAAGAACAGGAACTGGCCGACGCCGCACAGTTGTCTTCCCTGGCGGATGAAACGCCGGAAGGCCGTAGCATCGTGGTTCTGGCCAAACAGCGCTTTAACCTGCGCGAACGTGACCTGCAGGCGCTGAACGCCACCTTCGTGCCCTTCTCCGCCCAGACGCGCATGAGCGGCGTCAACGTGCAGGACCGCATGATCCGCAAAGGGGCGGTGGATGCCATTCGTCGCCACGTGGAGTCCAATCAGGGTCACTTCCCGCAGGCGGTGGATGACCTGGTGGCCAGCGTGGCACGTACCGGCGGCACGCCGCTGGTGGTAGCCGAAGGACCACGCGTGTTGGGGGTGGTGGCGCTGAAGGATATCGTCAAAGGCGGCATCAAAGAACGCTTTGTCGAACTGCGCAAGATGGGCATCAAAACGGTGATGATCACCGGTGATAACCCGCTGACCGCTGCCGCCATTGCCGCCGAAGCCGGCGTCGATGACTTCCTGTCGGAAGCGACGCCGGAAGCCAAGCTGGCGTTGATCCGTCAATATCAGGCGGAAGGCCGCCTGGTGGCGATGACCGGCGACGGCACCAACGACGCCCCGGCACTGGCGCAGGCCGATGTGGCGGTGGCGATGAACTCGGGTACCCAGGCCGCCAAAGAGGCGGGCAACATGGTCGATCTGGATTCCAACCCAACCAAGCTGATTGAAGTGGTGCATATCGGTAAACAAATGCTGATGACCCGCGGTTCACTGACCACCTTCAGTATCGCCAACGACGTGGCGAAGTATTTTGCCATTATCCCGGCGGCGTTCGCGGCGACCTATCCGCAGTTGAACGCGCTGAACGTGATGCATCTGCACTCCCCCGCTTCCGCCATTATGTCGGCGGTTATTTTTAACGCCCTGGTGATCGTGTTCCTGATCCCGCTGGCGCTAAAAGGGGTGAGCTACAAGCCAATGAGCGCCGCTGCGCTGCTGCGTCGTAACCTGTGGCTTTATGGCGTGGGCGGTCTGCTGGTCCCGTTTGTCGGTATCAAGCTGATCGACCTGATCCTGGTCGCCTTGCATATCGCCGGTTAATCATTAAGAGGAAATGAAAATGTCTTATTTACGACCTTCGCTGGTGATGTTGATCCTGCTGACGTTGATTACCGGTATCGCCTATCCGCTATTGACCACCGGGCTGTCGCAACTGCTGTTTTCCGGTGCGGCCAACGGGTCGCTGCTGTACCAGGGCGACAAAGTGGTGGGGTCGGCGTTAATCGGCCAAAACTTCACCAAGCCCGAGTATTTCTGGGGCCGCCCTTCTGCCACCGGTGATTCAGCCTATAATGCCATGGCGTCTGCCGGCAGCAACCTGGCCGCCACCAACCCGGCGCTGAACAAAGCCATTGCCGAACGCGCAGCGCAACTGCGTCAGGCTAATCCGGCGATGAAAGGCCCGATCCCGGTCGATATGCTGACCGCTTCCGGCAGCGGCCTGGATCCGCAGATCTCCCCCGCGGCGGCACAGTATCAACTGGCGCGGGTTGCGGCGGCGCGTCAACTGGCACCGGAGCAGGTCGCCAAACTGATCGATGAAAGTACCGATCAGGCCACCCCCAACTTTATGGGTGAGTCGGTGGTCAACGTGCTGAAATTGAATCTGGCACTCGACGCATTGAAATAGTGCCTCGCGTGCTGCTAAAAAATAGTTCTCGGGTTCGGCGTGCCGGACCCGCTTTACGTTGCTGCAAAAGGAACTCCGATGGTGGATGAGGAACAACAGCGCCCTGACCCTGACAGCCTGCTGGCGCTGGCCAATGAAAAACCCCGTGGTCGCCTGAAGGTGTTCTTCGGCGCCTGCGCCGGGGTGGGTAAAACCTATGCCATGCTGCAGGAGGCGCAGCGGCTGCGTGCC
Organism: Serratia sp. BW106; assembly: GCF_002607755.1. NCBI lineage: Bacteria > Pseudomonadati > Pseudomonadota > Gammaproteobacteria > Enterobacterales > Yersiniaceae > Serratia > Serratia sp. BW106. The sequence continues at coordinate 9,901 of NZ_MCGS01000041.1, read as the reverse complement.
CAGGGGCTGGACTTGCTGGTCGGCGTGGTGGAAACCCATGGCCGCAGCGAAACCGCAGCACTGCTGAACGGGTTGGATCTGCTGGCGAAAAAGCGTATTCAGTATCGTGGCCGACAGATTCAGGAGTTTGATCTCGACGCCGCGCTGGCACGCCACCCGGCAATGATCCTGATGGATGAACTGGCGCACAGTAACGCCCACGGCTCGCGTCATCCGAAGCGCTGGCAGGATGTCGAAGAGTTGCTGGACGCCGGTATCGACGTGCTGACCACCGTCAACGTGCAGCACCTGGAAAGCCTGAACGACGTGGTCGGCGGCGTGACCGGGGTGCGGGTGCGTGAAACGGTTCCCGATCACGTATTCGACGAGGCCACTGAAGTGGTGCTGGTCGATCTGCCACCGGACGATCTGCGCCAGCGGCTGAATGAAGGCAAGGTGTATATCCCCGGCCAGGCCGAACGCGCCATTGAGCACTTTTTCCGCAAGGGCAATTTAATCGCCCTGCGCGAATTGGCGCTGCGCCGCACCGCCGATCGGGTCGATGACCAGATGCGTGCCTTCCGCGATACCCAGGGCCGTGAGCGCGTATGGCACACCCGTGACAGTATCCTGCTGTGCGTCGGCCATAACAACGGCAACGAAAAGCTGGTACGCATCGCCGCCCGGCTAGCCGCCCGACTGGGCTGTCACTGGCACGCAGTGTATGTGGAAACACCCAAGTTGCACCGCCTACCGGAGAGCCAACGCCGGGCGATCCTGCGGGCACTGCGGCTGGCGCAAGAATTGGGCGCTGAAACCGCGACCCTGTCCGAACCTTATGAAGAACGCGCAGTGCTGCGTTACGCCCGCGAGCACAACCTGGGCAAAATCATCATTGGCCGCCGCAGCGAACAACGCTGGAAGCTGCGCGGCAGTTTTGCCGATCGTCTCGGTCGACTGGGACCCGATCTTGATCTGGTGATCGTCGCGCTGGAAAATGACAGCCTGCCGTCACCGGGTAAAGAGCATGACAGCCGAAGCTTTAACGAGAAGTGGCGTATCCAACTGCGCGGCTGCGCGGTCGCCGTCGCACTGTGCGCCCTGATCACCCTGCTCTCCCGCTGGCTGCTGCCGGGCTTCGACCAGGCCAACCTGGTGATGGTCTACTTGCTTGGCGTTGCCATTGTCGCACTGTTCTTTGGCCGCTGGCCGTCGGTGCTGGCGGCGGTGATTAACGTCGCCAGCTTTGACCTGTTTTTCGTTCAGCCTCAATGGTCGTTTGCCGTCAGCGATATGCAGTATCTGCTGACCTTTGGCGTGATGCTGATTGTAGGTATCACCATCGGTAACCTGACCGCCGGCGTGCGTTATCAGGCGCGGGTGGCGCGTTATCGCGAGCAACGGGCTCGCCATCTGTATGAAATTTCCCGTGGGCTGAGCCAGGCACTGACCACCGAAGACATCGCCAAAACCAGCCGCCACTTCCTTTCCAGCAGTTTCCAGGCAAAAACCGTGCTGCTGCTGCCACAGGAAGAGGGCAAACTGCAGCAAATGGTCGGCGAAACCGGCGGATTGCTGTCGGTGGATGAGGCCATTGCCCGCTGGAGCTTTGACAAGGGTATGCCGGCCGGAGCCGGTACCGACACTCTGCCTGGCGTGCCCTATCAGCTGTTACCGCTAGCCACGTCGAAGCAAACCTTCGGCCTGTTGGCCATTGAGCCCAGCAACCTGCGCCAGCTGATGGTGCCGGAGCAACAGCGGCTGCTACAGACCTTTGCGGTATTGATTGCCAGTGCACTGGAACGCCTGCATTTGGCGCGCAGCGCCGAGGAAGCCAAGCTGGACGCCGAGCGCGAACAACTGCGCAACTCGTTACTGGCAGCACTGTCCCACGATTTACGCACCCCGCTGACGGTGCTGTTCGGTCAGGCAGAGATTCTGACGCTCGATCTGGCGGCAGAAGGCTCCAACCATGCGCCCCAGGCCAGTCAGATCCGCCAGCAGGTGCTGAGCACCACCCGGCTGGTGAATAACCTGCTGGATATGGCGCGTATTCAATCCGGCGGCTTTAACCTGCGTAAAGAGTGGCAGTCGCTGGAAGAGATCGTCGGCGCATCACTGCACATGCTGGAGCCGCTGATGACCCAGCATCAGATCAAAGTGGAGCTGCCACCGGAGCTGGTCTTGGTCAACTGTGATGGCAGCCTGCTGGAACGGGTATTCACTAACCTGTTGGAAAATGCCAATAAATATGCCGGTTACGATGCTACTATCAGTATTCGTGCCCATACGCTGCCAGACTGGCTGGAAGTCGAGGTCTGGGACGATGGACCGGGCATTCCCGAAGGGAAAATGCAGCTTATTTTCGATAAGTTTTCCCGCGGTAATAAAGAATCGGCGATCCCCGGCGTGGGTTTGGGGTTAGCGATTTGCCGTGCCATTATTGAAGTGCACGGTGGCCGTATCTGGGCAGAAAACGGAGCCAATGGCGGTGCCAGCTTCCGCTTTGTTCTGCCGCTGGAGAAACCGCCTGAGATAGACAGCGAAGCCTTTGATCTGTAATTAATTACCGGGAGCCTTGTGAGCAGCACGCCAACCAATATTCTGATTGTCGAAGATGAGAAAGAGATCCGGCGTTTCGTCCGCACCGCACTGGAAAGTGAAGGCCTGCGGGTGTTTGAAAGCGAAACGTTGCAACGCGGGCTGATTGAAGCCGGCACGCGCAAGCCGGATCTGATTATTCTCGATTTGGGGTTGCCGGACGGCGACGGGCTGAACTATATCCGCGATTTGCGGCAGTGGAGCGCCATTCCCGTGATCGTGCTGTCGGCACGCAATGCGGAGGAAGACAAAATCGCCGCGCTCGACGCCGGGGCAGACGACTACCTCAGCAAACCGTTTGGTATCGGCGAACTGCTGGCCCGCGTGCGGGTCGCTTTGCGTCGTCATTCCGGTAGCCTGCAAGAAAGCCCGTTGGTCAGCTTCTCCGAAATCACCGTCGATCTGATCAACCGCCGGGTACTGCGTCAGGGTGAAGATCTGCACCTGACGCCGATAGAGTTCCGTCTGCTGGCCGAACTGCTGGCCAACTCCGGCAAGGTGATCACCCAGCGTCAGCTACTGAGCCACGTCTGGGGACCGAACTATGTCGAGCATAGCCATTATCTGCGGATATATATGGGGCATCTGCGACAGAAACTGGAGGCCGACCCGGCCCGGCCGAAACACTTGCTGACCGAGACCGGCGTCGGTTACCGCTTTATGCCTTAAGGTTAACGGGCGCAGCATACGGTTAACCTGACGCGGTGTTCGATTAAACGGGCGCAGCATGCGGCGCCCCTACTGTTGCGGGCCTTTCTTCAATCCCATCATAAATTCCTTGAACGCTTCGCGCAGCGGTGCAAATACCGGATGCTTGCGGTTTTCGATCATCACTTCGGAAAACAGCTTCAGGCCAACCGCAAAGGCCGCACTGTTGTTCTCGCCAAAGTTCAGATCTTCACGTGCTTTGATGCGCTCAACGATGCCAAGAATGTCGTCGTGGTTTTCTACTTCAAAACTCAGTGGCGCTTTGTCTACGGGTTCGCCTTTGCGATCGCTCAGGGCTTCAACGGTAATGCGAAAACGGTGGCCTGGCATCATTCACTCTCCTGTGCCGTCGGGGCAATGTTCATTTCGCTTTCAATCGCCGCCACGGCGGTCAGCAGCGCCGCATTAATGTTCTCAACCTGCTGCGATGAAAGATCCGCACGCATCACGTTGCCACGCAGCAAACTGCGCAGGCGGTTCATGGCTTCGGAGATGCCTTCAGCCAGATTACCGTGATGATGATGTCCGCGACCGACACCCGCCAAACGGGCCAGGATCACGTCGACAGCGGCCTGGTGGTTTTGCAGTTCACTCTGACCCAGTTCGGTGATCTGATAACTTTTGCGGCCGTTACTGCTGGTGATCGGCTCGAGGAAATCCTGCTCTTCCAGCAGCGTCAGGGTCGGATAAATCACCCCAGGGCTTGGCACATACAGGCCGGAAGACGCCTCATCAATCGCCTTGATCAGTTCATAACCGTGGCTCGGTTTACGTGCCACCAGCGCCAGCAACACCAGCCGCAGGTCGCCATGTTCAAACATTCGGTGACGGCCACCACGGCCCCCGCGCCCGCCCCGGCCATGCTCTTCGCCGTGATCGCCGCCAAAGTGATGACGCCCGCCGCGACGGCGATGATGATGGCCGTGCCCTTCTTCGCTATCAGGGTGGCAACCGTGACGACGGTGTAAATCTAAACGGTGAAACATAGGGTATACCTCTCAATGGATAATCAGTTGACGAGGTGATTTAGATATATCTAAGTCACTTCGATATATCTAATCTAGATCGATATATCTAAATGCGCAAGAGGGGTTGATTAAAAAGATATATCTAAATTGCAGGCATAAAAAAAGCGCTATAAAAACAGCGCTTTTTATCAGGCAGGGAAAGATTACTTGGCGGAGGCCAGCACTGCGCTGACGATTTCTACCGCTTCATGCTCGATCTTTTCGCGGTGCTCAGCACCCAGGAAGCTCTCACAATAAATCTTGTAAGCCTCTTCAGTACCGGATGGACGCGCGGCAAACCAACCGTTGTCAGTCATCACTTTCAGACCGCCAATCGGTGCACCGTTGCCCGGAGCTGCCGTCAGTCGTGCGGTGATCGGATCACCCGCCAAAGTGTCGGCCTTGACCATTTCCGGCGACAGCTTGGACAATGCCGCTTTCTGCGCTGAAGTTGCCGGCGCCTGAATACGGTTGTAGCTAGGCGCGCCAAAGCGTTTGGCCAGATCTTCGTAGTGATTCTGTGGGTTTTCGCCGGTCACCGCGGTGATTTCCGCCGCCAGCAGGCACATGATCATGCCATCTTTGTCAGTCGACCAAGGGGTGCCGTTGAAACGCAGGAAGGATGCCCCGGCGCTTTCTTCGCCACCAAAGCCCAGGCTGCCGTCGAACAGACCATCAACAAACCATTTGAAGCCCACCGGCACTTCCACCAGCTTACGGCCCAGATCGGTGACCACACGGTCAATCATCGCGCTGGAAACCAGCGTTTTACCCACCGCCACATCAGCGCCCCACTGCGGACGATGCTGGAACAGGTAGTTAATAGACACTGCCAGATAGTGGTTCGGGTTCATCAGGCCCTTCGGCGTAACAATGCCGTGGCGGTCGTAATCCGGGTCATTGGCAAACGCCAGGTCGAACTTGTCGCGCAACGCCAGCAAACCGCCCATCGCCGGAACTGACGAGCAGTCCATGCGGATCACGCCATCGTGGTCCAGGTGCATAAAGCGGAAGGTCTGATCGATAGAGTCGTTCACCAGCGTCAGATCCAGCTTGTAATGCTCGGCAATACGCTGCCAGTAAGCAATGCCGGAACCGCCAAGTGGGTCAACGCCCAGCTTCAGGCCGGCGCGCTGGATAGCAGGCATATCGACGATATCCACCAACCCTTCGACATAGGGTTGCACCAGATCTTGTGCGTGCACGCGACCGCTGTTCCAGGCCTTATCCAGTGACTGACGCTGTATGCCTTTCAACTGCAATGACAGCAGTTCATTGGCGCGCTTTTCGATCACTGAAGTCAGATTGGTGTCGGCCGGACCGCCGTTGGTCGGGTTATATTTAATGCCGCCGTCTTCCGGTGGGTTGTGGGACGGGGTGATAACGATACCGTCGGCCAGTGCCCCACCGTTGCGGTTGTGGCACAAAATGGCATGGGAGACCGCAGGGGTTGGCGTGAAGCCGTTATTTTCCTGCACGATCACATCGACGCCGTTGGCGGTCAACACTTCCAGCACGGAAATAAAGGCCGGCTCGGACAGCGCATGGGTGTCTTTACCCACGTAGCATGGGCCGGTCACCCCTTGCTGATGACGGACTTCGGCAATCGCCTGCGCGATAGCGAGAATATGGTTTTCATTAAAGCTATGGCGCAGAGCACTGCCGCGATGGCCTGAAGTTCCGAACTTCACCGCGTGTGCCGCATTGCCCGCTTCAGGTTGCAGTACATAGTACTGCGACGTCAGCTGAGCTACGTTGATCAAATCGCTTTGCTGAGCCGGCTGCCCGGCACGTGGATTATTCGCCATCGACATATCTCCCTAATCCCTGTCCTGCGGCCTGGCAATATGTCGCTCACGGCCACCATGACGGGCTGTTCGCTAAATTAGATAGTGCCGCAAACTTTTTCTGTCAGTTCCGCGGGGAACTGCATAGCCTGCATGATATGTTCCACCATGCTGCGTTTACGACCGGTATTGGTATTGGTGATCACCCAGTAAGGCGTGCCCGGAACGTGCTTTGGTTTGGTGTGCGTTCCGTTCGCCAGCAGGGTTTGCTGATCTCCGGCAAAATAAGTGCGGGTACGGCCATGCAACGCCTCGGTAGCAGCGGAGAAACCAGCCGCATCCAGGGTATACAGGGTGGAAAGTACCAGCATAAAACGATGTACCGCTCTGCTCTGATCGGCATACTCGTCCGACAACAACAGCTCACGTACGGCACGCACGCGATCGCGCGGACGCGACACGGCGACAATCTTATCCTGCTCGGCGCTCTGAGCACTGCTGGCCGGCACAGCACGTAACGGCTGACCTGCGGTAAACTTCAACATGCGGCGCAAAATATCGGACGCGCTCTCACCAATATGTTGCGTATGGCTGGCAATATAACGGTAGAGCTCTTCGTCGACTTCAATAGTTTTCATCTTTATCCAGTACTGTTTTTTTCTACTTAGAACCTGAAGCCAGATCCGGCATTCAAGTCATGGGATTATAAGGTTAAAAGCGCAGGTGCGAACATAACAATGTGCCTCAACACTGCAAAAGCAGACAATTACCTAAAGCCTGCTTGGCATCGGCCCTGCCAACCCAGCACCTTACCATGAAAAATCCGCGTTATTCATCGTGAGTTTCAATCATGATACCCTAATCTGAATCTCTCTCAGTATGAACTTTGCCATGAAATTACATTATCAACTGCTGGCTACCGAGTCCGACGCGCTGCCGGTGATCCTGATCCACGGACTGTTCGGCAATCTGGACAATCTCGGTGTGCTGGCGCGCGATCTCAACCAACAACACAGCGTGATTAAGGTCGATCTGCGTAACCACGGCCTGTCGCCCCGCTCAGCGGTGATGACCTACCCGGAGATGGCGAAGGATCTGCTGGCATTGCTGGATGATTTGCAGCTGGACAAGGTGATTGTGATCGGCCACTCGATGGGTGGCAAAGCGGCGATGGCGCTAACGGCAATCGCACCTGAACGCGTGGAGAAACTGATCATTATTGATGTGGCGCCGGTGGATTATCAGACCCGCCGCCACGACGAAATATTTGTCGCCTTACAGGCCGTAAGCGCGGCCGGTATCACCCAACGCCAGCAGGCGGCGGAATTGATGCGCGACTATCTGCAAGAGGAAGGGGTGATCCAGTTCCTGCTGAAATCCTTCCACCAGGGCGAATGGCGCTTTAACCTGCCGGTATTGATCGAGCAATACGAAAATATCACTGGCTGGCAGGAAATTCCCGCCTGGCCGCATCCTACATTATTCATCCGTGGCGGGCTGTCGCCCTACGTGCAAGACAGCTACCGCGCAGATATTGCCCGCCAGTTCCCGCAGGCTCGCGCGCATGTGGTCGCCGGTACCGGACACTGGGTGCATGCGGAAAAACCAGAGGCGGTGCTGCGTGCTATTCACCGTTTTCTCGGTGAAGCCTGAGCCGAACGCGCCCTTATAACAGTGCAGACTCCGCCGAAAATAGCCATCTGGTGAAAAAACGCGCTAAAGATAACGGCTTAGCGCGTTTTGAGTTCAGTTAAGCATTGTCGTTGCTCCACCTGCTGGGGTAATATGGCGCGCTATAATTTTGCCGCCGTGCCGGGCGTGTTCATTAACGCCAGGCTGGGGGTAAATTTGGGTTAGGGTTTATTGGCCCGAAGTGTGTTAACCGAACCATCCAGAAGCGTCTACGCGCTTTTAGATGCAAACTCCCTTGCAGTACCGCTACCTATGGCAAAAGAACAAACGGATCGCACGACGCTGGATCTGTTCGCAGATGAACGCCGTCCGGGGCGCCCGAAAACCAACCCGCTATCCCGAGATGAACAGCTTAGAATCAATAAGCGTAATCAGCTTCGACGCGATAAAGTCCGTGGCTTACGGCGTGTAGAACTGAAGATCAACGCGGATGCGGTGGACGCCCTGAACAAACTGGCGGAACAGCGGAATATCAGCCGCAGCGAGCTTATTGAGCAAATGCTGTTGGCACAACTGGCGGACGACCAGCCAGAACATTGATCATTGCAGCCGCACATGCGGCGCGGCGTTAAGGATGACGCCCGATCAACATCGTTTTATTCCACCCGGCATCGCATAAACGCGATAAAACCCCGGGGTAAATTTCTGGCATGATACGCAATTACCGGTGAGGGATATCCCTTGTCATGGCATCATTTTAATCGGTGTTATCGTGGTCAGCGCTAACATCGTGTAATGCAATTAATTGAATTTAAAGGTTATACGCGATATGGCTAATGTAGGCATTTTCTTTGGCAGCGACACTGGCAATACCGAAAACATTGCCAAGATGATCCAGAAAATTCTTAAGCAACAGTTTGGCGACGATGTGTGCGAAATTCACGACATCGCCAAAAGCAGCAAAGAAGACCTGGAAGGTTTCGATATCCTGTTGCTCGGCATCCCAACCTGGTACTACGGCGAAGCCCAGTGTGACTGGGATGATTTCTTCCCGACGCTGGAAGACATCGACTTCAACGGCAAGCTGGTAGCGCTGTTCGGCTGTGGCGATCAGGAAGACTATGCAGAATATTTCTGTGATGCGATGGGTACCATCCGCGACATCATTGAACCGCGTGGTGCCGCCATTGTCGGCCACTGGCCAACCAAAGGCTACCATTTCGAAGCCTCTAAAGGGTTGGCAAGCGACAGCCATTTCATCGGCCTGGCGATTGACGAAGATCGTCAACCGGAGCTGACCAACGAACGTGTTGAAGGCTGGGTAAAACAAATCGTCGAAGAGCTGAGCCTGGCCGAAATTGTCGGGTAACGCCAAAGGTTGAACAAAAGCCCTGCAGAGTGCATAGTGTTGCCGGCAGGGCCATCATTGGCAGTACTGATTACTGCAATCGAAGATACAAATTTGTAACTTCCCACATCGTCAAGGTAGACTGAGTTATCGGTTTATCCCGCCCATCAAGACGTTGCGTGTGTGACATGCAATAGTGCAATTATATCTTTGTTAACAACCGGCGGTTTCTATTTAGGTCAACCGGTTCTATAATGAGACGCAATTAACTCTTTGTGCCGACCGATGCCACAGGCGAGAACGCCTCAACTTGATTAGCATAGTAACAGGACTGAATCCGCATGACTGACAACAACACCGCATTGAAGAAGGCCGGCTTAAAAGTCACGCTTCCGCGACTCAAAATCCTGGAAGTACTGCAAAATCCGGAATGCCATCACGTCAGTGCGGAAGATCTGTACAAAAAACTGATAGATATGGGCGAAGAAATTGGCCTGGCTACAGTTTACCGCGTACTGAACCAATTTGATGATGCCGGTATCGTGACCCGTCACAACTTCGAAGGCGGCAAGTCCGTGTTCGAACTGACCCAGCAGCATCACCACGATCACCTGATTTGCCTGGACTGCGGCAAAGTGATCGAATTCAGCGATGAATCTATCGAAGCGCGTCAGCGTGATATCGCCAAACAACACGGCATCAAGCTCAGCAATCACAGTCTGTACCTGTACGGCCACTGTGCAATTGGTGACTGCCGCGAAGACGACACTCTGCACGACAAAAAATAATGCCCTTAACCGGCATCAAGAACCGCCTTAACGGCTAACACCGTTCACTTA
>NZ_MCGS01000040.1:0-19048 GCF_002607755.1 Serratia sp. BW106 | reverse complement strand
TCTGATTTATTCAACAAAGCCCCTCTGAAGGGAATATTTTATTTATAGAGGCGATGGAAGTTATTAATAGGGTTAATGACTTTAAAACTACTGCCAGGAAAATATCGGAAGGGATGGAATCAGAGGTGTCCCTGGTCGTGGACATTATGTTCCCTATGGGTTTGCTAACTGCGGCAGTTAAGGAGTTACATGAAAGCTATGATAGCGTCGCAGTTAATATTACTGTTAATGCTCTGGGGGGCACAGTACAGCCTTTATTGGATAAATCCTGTCAGATCTCGATAATCGGTTTTCTTCCAGAGCTACCGCCTTCAATTAGCTGTGATTTTCTGCTGTCTACCTCGCATGTTTTTGTCGCATCTCATGACCACCCGCTATCACTACAAAGTTCAGATCTCTCCAGAAAAGAGGTCAGCAAACATGTTCAACTCATAATAATTGATAAAACTAATGTTTCTAAAGACCTTAATTTTGGTGTCGTATCGCCGAAGGTGTGGAAGTTAACGGATTTGTCGGTCAAAAGAGAGTGTCTATTGGCAGGACTTGGTTGGGGAAGCATGCCATACCAAATGGTAAAGCAAGATATCGAAGATAAAAGACTCACCCCGCTTAAAATAAAAGATATGTCAGAAATGTTCTTCTTAATGCCGATGTCCGTGGCCGTTAACTCATCCAATCCACCTGGCCCTGCGGGCCGCTGGTTGGTTAATAAGTTGAAAGCGTTGAGTGCCAAATATGAAGGGGAAAACCCTGGCGAGGGTTCGAAAGATCGATAACATAGGCTGCCTGGATTTTACTGATAAAAGTCATTAAATTAATTATACCTATAGTGACTAAACCTACCTGACTGGGAAAAATGACAAAATTAATTGAATTTAGCGCCATTACCGAAGCAGCAGAACGGCTCAACGGTAAAGTTATTCGTACCGCCACTATTCCAGGGCCGAAACTGACCGAAAAACTACAGAGGCCGGTTTTTCTGAAACTTGAAAACACGCAGCTTGGTGGTTCTTTTAAATCACGGGGCGTGCTTAACAAGTTTTTGAGCCTGGCGGGCGATGTTAAAGATAAGCGGTTTGTGGCGGTGAGTGGCGGTAATTTTGGCATTGCGATAGCCGAGGCGGCGAAGATCTTTGGGGCTGATGTCACTATCATTATGCCGAAAAGTGCTCCGGCAACCGCCATCTACCGGGTGGGTGAACTGGGCAGCTCTGTTATCGTGGAATCTGACGTTCACGCTGCGTTTGAGCGGGCTAAGGCTTTGGCTGAGCAGGGATACGTAGTCATTGATGATTGCAACGACTCGCTGATCGCCGAAGGGCACGGAACCCTGGCGCTTGAGTTCATTGCCGACTGCCCGGAGCTTACCGACGTCCTGGTTGCGGTGGGAGGTGGCGGTATGCTGGCCGGTGTGGCAACCGCGCTAAAAGCCATAAAGCCAGAGATTAGAATTTGGGGGGTTGAAACCTCTGGGGCAAGTTCGATGCACCAGGCATTGTGCGCCGGCAAGCCGGTGAACATTGAGGTCACTTCAATTATTTCTACTCTCGGTGTACCTGTCATTGATAAAGTGATGCTGGCCCATGCTCAAGCTTATATCGAGGAAGTGGTTGTGGTATCGGATAAGGCCGCGATAGAGGGAATGGTGGCCTTTGGCGAAGAGGCAAAACAATGGGTTGAACTGGCGTCCGGGACGCTGATACCTGCGGCTATGACCATTGCTCCCCAACTTCCCGCTGACGCCGTCATCGGGATTGTCGTGTGCGGTGGAAATATCTCCCATCAGGACATGTCTAAATGGCTTAGCTACTCGCAAACCCTGTGATTTAGCCCCTGCGGAGTTTATTCAGGCAATAAAAAACCCGATAGTCTTGAACCTAAAAAGGCGGGACTAACGGGCTCCACAAAATGGGGACATCAAAGAAAAGCAGTGGCACTAATTAAGACTACCCCCTGAAAGGAAAGTTCTCACCGGGGATAAAAATTTCAAATTATTTTTGCCACTGATTCATCTTCTTTGCTTATCGGTTAGCCGAGGATCCCCGGCCATAACACCACAATCAGCGAGCCCGCCAGGGTTAACAGTACGTTAGCGATGGCGTAGGTCCCGGCATAGCCCAGCGCCGGGATGTTGCTGCGCGCGGTGTCGCTGATAATTTCCATCGCGGGTGCACAGGTGCGGGCCCCCATAATCGCACCGAACAGCAGGGCGCGGTTCATACGCAGCACGTAGGCGCCGAACAGGAAGCAGATCACCACCGGTACCAGACTGACGATTAACCCGGAGATTAGCATCTGGCCGCCAACGGCACCGAGGCTGTTGCCGATACCGGCACCGGCGCTCAGACCGACACCGGCCATAAACACCATCAGGCCGAACTCTTTCACCATGTTTAGCGCGCCCTGCGGAATGTAGCCGAAGGTCGGGTGGTTGGCACGCAGGAAGCCGAGCATGATGCCTGCCATCAGCAGACCGGCGGCGTTGCCGATGCCGAATGAGAAATTGCTGAACTGAATGGTGATCTGGCCAATCAGCAGCCCGATGATAAAGAAGGCGCAGAAGGCCAGCAGGTCGGTGACCTGGCTGTGGATTGAGATAAAGCCGATCTTCTCCGCCACGCTTTTCACCCGTCGGGCGTCGCCACTGACCTGCAGCACGTCACCTTTGTTGAGCACGATACTGTCGTCGATAGGCATTTCAATCTGACTGCGGATCACCCGGTTGAGGAAGCAGCCATGATCGGTCAGCTTCAACTGGCTCAGGCGCTTGTTCACCGCATTGCTGTTCTTGACCACGATCTCTTCGGTGACGATGCGCATGTCCAGCAGATCACGGTCGAACACTTCTTTGCCATTACGGAAGCTGGGATCCAGCCGCGCATGGGCATCCGGATAACCAACCAACGAAATCTCATCGCCCACCTGCAGCACGGCGTCGCCGTCCGGGTTAGCCAAAATACCGTTGCGGCGGATACGTTCGATATAGCAGCCGGTCTGACGATAAATGCCCAGCTCACGCAGATTTTTGCCATCGGCCCAGGCCACCAACTCCGGGCCAACGCGGTAAGCGCGGATGACCGGCAGGTAAACCTTGCGTTGGCTATCGGTGTCCAGGCCGCGTTCACGGGCAATTTGCTGGGCAGAGGTGGAGAGGTCTTGATGTTGCAGCTTGGGCAGATAGCGCGCGCCGAAAATCAGGCTCACCAGGCCAATCAGGTAAGTCAGTGCGTAGCCGAGGCTCAGATGATCCTGCGCCGCCAGCAGGGCGGGACCATTGGTGATGGTATTACGCAGCGTATCGCCGGCGCCCACCAATACCGGGGTCGAGGTCATGGATCCGGCGAGCATGCCGGCGGTCAGGCCGATATCCCAATGGAACAGTTTGCCGAGGCCGATGGCGATCACCATTGCGGAACCGACCATCACCAGCGCCAGCATCAGGTAATTTTTGCCGTCGCGGAAAAATATCGAGAAAAAGTTAGGTCCGGCTTCCACACCCACACAGAAAATAAACAGCATAAAGCCGAGATTCAGCGCTTCGGTGTTAATGGCGAAGTGTTGTTGGCCGAGCAGCAGCGAAACCACCAAAACACCAATGGAATTACCGAGTTGAACGGAGCCCAGACGGACTTTACCGAGGCACAGCCCCAGTGCGAGTACCACGAACAGTAACAGGATGTAGTTACCGTTTAACAAACTAGCGACGTTTATGTTCACGTAGGATAACTTATTGTTTACCAGTAAGTGCTTGATATAGATAAATATAAGATATAAATTCAGTCAAAAAGCGACGTCATAAATAACTAACCAGCGAAAGGCGATTCGAACCATCGATCGGCGGCGTTTATTCTAGTCGCTATGGCGCGTGACAGCCAGCATAAAGCTGGATCCATGCCCTGCCGAAAGCATTTAACTCTCTTTAGGCCAAGGAAAAAGTTCAGTTCAGCATTGTCGGTTTACGGCAAGGCGTCACCGGCTTTGTGGCACGGCTGATTTTTACGGTGGTTAACGAGGTTAAAGGGGAGGGGGCATGGCGAGTGAACGGTATTGGTGGGGAATTTTAAGCTGTTTTCTGCTGTTCAGCCTGGTGTATCTCGGCCAGCAGAGTGGGGCATTTGGCAGCACGGATCATGAGCATCGGGGTGAAACCGGCCTGCTGCTGTTTGTGCTACCCGGCGTGGTCGCGAGCTACTTGTCGAGCAAAAAACGTATTCTCTGCCCGCTGTTGGGGGCGTTGTATGCACTGCCGCTGTGTCTGGTCATCCGTCATTTCTGGCTAACGCCGTCTGCCTCGGTCTGGCAGGAACTGGCTTATGCGACCAGCGCAGTGTTCTGGTGCGTGTTCGGTGCGTTGCTGGCTCTGTTTGTGCGTAGCCTGTTGCAGGCCTACCGCCAGTGTCATCGTGGCTAACGGCAATAAAAAAGGCGCTCTAAGCGCCTTTTTGTCGTTCTGCCTGAAACTTACTGGAACAGGTTCAGGTTGTCTTTGGCATAAGCTTCGAAATCGGTGCAGCCGCCGATGTGTTTCTCATCGAGGAAAATCTGCGGTACGGTTTCTACCGGCTTGCCGACGGTTTTTTCCAGGTCGGCCTTGGTGATGCCTTCAGCGTGGATATCAACATAACGGAAGTTGAAATCGTCACGTTCTTCAGTCAGTTTTTCCGCCAACTCTTTCGCACGGACACAATAAGGACAGCCTGGGCGCCCGAAGATAACTGCAAACATGCAACACTCCTTAGATTGATATTCAATAATTTACTCGCAACTGCAATGACATTCTGTCAGTCAAAAAAGACTTAAGCTTGAGCATTACCCGCATTGATGGCGACTACTATGCCCGTTGGGTCGGCGAAAAAAAAGCAGGAATTACCTGTTACTCTGATTCATGTAACCGATTAAGCCGCCGGGGCTGTCGTCATCAATGGGAATTCACTACACTGGAGGCAGAGCTTCTGGAGAAGAAAAATATGCGTTCATTCGGTGACTTACCGCGTACGGTGCTGGTTTTGGAAGGGCTGGGGATGCTGTTGTTGGTGCTGGCCTATTTGAGCATTCACAGCCACGTTCAATTGCCGGGGTGGCTGGCTTCACAGCAGGCGGCGGTGGGGATGATTTTCCTCGGCGTGGCGCTGATGGTGCCGGCAGCGGCGTTTCTGGTTTGGCGTGTGGTGCAGGGGTTTGGCCCGTTGATGCGTGGTGGTCAGCCGCCGCAGAACGATCGACCCAAGTCTGCAGCAAAAATAACGCCGGACGATAAAAACGACAATGAGCCGCGTGCCTGAGTCACGGCCGCCGCTGACAGGCCTGCCAGGCAGGTGTTTGCCTTTTTGGGGTGACAAGTGAAAATTGCCATTCTTTCGCGCGATGGAACGTTGTACTCATGTAAGCGTTTGGTTGAGGCGGCGGAGCAGCGCGGCCACAGCATTGAGGTTATCGATCCGCTCTCCTGCTATATGAACATCAACCCGGCGGCACCGACTATCCATTATCGCGGTCGTCAACTGGAGCGTTACGATGCGGTGATCCCGCGTATCGGCTCCGCCATCACCTTTTACGGCACCGCGGTGCTGCGCCAGTTTGAACTGCTGGGCAGCTACCCGCTGAATGAGTCGGTAGCGATCACC
The DNA here is from genome assembly GCF_002607755.1 of Serratia sp. BW106. NCBI lineage: Bacteria > Pseudomonadati > Pseudomonadota > Gammaproteobacteria > Enterobacterales > Yersiniaceae > Serratia > Serratia sp. BW106. The sequence continues at coordinate 13,424 of NZ_MCGS01000040.1, read as the reverse complement.
CGTGCACGCGACAAACTTCGTTCGCTGCAGTTGCTGGCGCGGCAGGGGATCGATCTGCCGATCACCGGGTTTGCCCATTCGCCGGACGACACCGGGGATTTGATCGAACTGGTCGGCGGCGCGCCACTGGTGGTCAAGTTGGTGGAGGGCACCCAGGGTATCGGCGTGGTACTGGCGGAAACGCGTCAGGCGGCGGAAAGCGTGATTGATGCCTTTCGCGGCCTTAACGCCCATATTCTGGTGCAAGAATACATTCGCGAGGCACAGGGCAGCGATGTGCGCTGTCTGGTGGTGGGCGGAAAAGTGGTGGCGGCGATTGAGCGCCAGGCCAAACCCGGGGAGTTTCGTTCCAATCTGCACCGTGGCGGCACCGCCCGCAAGGTGAACATCACCGCCAAAGAGCGGGCGATTGCGGTCAAGGCCGCCATTACGCTGGGGCTGGACGTCGCCGGGGTGGATATTCTGCGTGCGGCGCGTGGTCCGCTGGTGATGGAGGTCAATGCTTCGCCGGGCCTGGAAGGGGTGGAGAGCACCACCGGGTTGGATATCGCCGGCAGGATGATCGAGTATATTGAGCAGCGCGGCAGGCCAGGTTTTAGGTTGAAATCGGGCGGATAAGTGGCTTGCAAAAAATTCGCCTTTCCGCGGCTGGAGTTGTGGCTTTTTCTCAACCATATTTACCTTAATAGCGAATTAAGCCGCATTGATCGTGGCGTAGCGGGGCAATATTCCGTAAGCTATGCGCCTTTTCGCGTTTTGAATATTGTGAGGCTGGTATTATGGATTCACTCATTGTCCCTGATTTGGCATTGTTACGACGCTGGCTGGATCAATCGGGCATTTCTTTCTTTGAGTGCGATTCCTGTCAGGCGCTGCACCTGCCGCACATGCAAAATTTCGACGGCGTATTCGATGCCAAGCTCGATCTGGTCGACAACGTGCTGCTGTTCTCTGCGCTGGCCGAGGTGAAGCCGACCGCCTTGATCCCGCTGGTGGCCGATCTCAGCCAGATCAACGCCAGTTCGCTGACCATCAAAGCCTTTGTTGATATCCAGGACGATAACCTGCCGAAGCTGATCGTCTGCCAGTCGCTGAGCATCGCCGTTGGCGTCACGCTGGAGCAGTTCACCCACTTTATGCAGCAGGGCGAAGAGCAAATCTCGATGGTGATCCTCGAGGCGCGGGCGAACGATCTGCTGTTTATGGGTGACGAAGAAGATAACACGGCTGCGACTGACCGCCTGCCAATGCTGCACTGATCCCCACTGTACATTATGTGTGCCGCTGCTCTGGCGGCATGCTGCCGTTATTCCCTTCCGCAATAATATATTCTGCGTTTTACCCTCTGTTACCAGATATTCTTCGTCGTTTATGCCCTTAATGCCGTATCACATACAGACAAACTGCATAAAAAATCGATAAAAGCCGGTTTTAACCCCGGAGGCTGGTGCGTTCCGGCAACAGCGGTTATGCTGCTGATTCTGCTAAGGGCTTGCGATTCCCCTGGTGACCATGCGGGCTGAGCAACTGAAAAAGGCGTATGCAATCAATTGCATAGCCATTCAATCCGCGGTTGCAACGATTGCGCTCGATCAGGAAAGGTTTTGTATCCTTTCGCGATACAAGTTCAATTCTATGATTCACCCCTGTTTTGGAGGAAGTTACGGATGGTCACCCAACGTAAAAAGTGGTTATCGGGTGTTGTTGCCGGCCTGCTGATGGCCGGGTCCGTCACAGCGTCAGCCGAGGAAAAAACGCTGCACGTCTATAACTGGTCCGACTATATTGCGCCGGATACCTTAGCCAAATTCCAGAAAGAAACCGGCATTAAAGTGGTGTACGACGTCTTTGACTCCAACGAAGTGTTGGAAGGCAAGTTGATGGCGGGCAGCACAGGTTATGATCTGGTAGTACCTTCATCCAACTTCCTTGAGCGACAGTCGAAGGCCGGTATTTTTGAGCCGCTCGACAAGAGCAAAATGCCGAACTACAAAAACCTTGATCCCGAGATGCTGCAACTGGTGGCTCACAATGACAAGGACAACAGGTACGGTATTCCTTATCTGATGGTGACCACTGGCATCGGCTATAACGTCGATAAAGTGAAGGCGGTGCTGGGCAAAGATGCCCCGGTCGACAGCTGGGATCTGATCCTCAAACCGGAAAACCTCGAGAAGCTGAAGAGCTGTGGCGTTTCCTTCCTGGATGCGCCAAGTGAGGTGTATGCCACCGTGCTGCACTATCTGGGCAAAGATCCCAATAGCACCAACGCAGCGGATTACACCGGTGCGGCCAACGATCTGCTGCTCAAGCTGCGGCCGAACATCCGTTACTTCCACTCTTCCCAGTACATCAACGATCTGGCGAACGGTGACATCTGCGTAGCGATCGGCTGGTCCGGCGACGTGATGCAGGCGGCCAACCGTGCCAAAGAAGCGAAGAACGGCGTGAACGTCGCCTATGCGATCCCGAAAGAAGGGGCCCTGACTTACTTTGACATGTTTGCCATGCCGGCAGATGCCAAAAATAAGGACGCTGCCTACCAGTTCCTGAACTTCCTGATGAAGCCGGACGTGATGGCAGGGATCAGCAACTATGTGTACTACGCCAACGCGGTGAAAGATTCCACTCCGCTGGTCAATGCCGAGGTGCGCGACAACCCGAACGTGTACCCACCGGCCGATCTGCGCGCCAAGCTGTTTACGCTGAACGTGCAATCGCCGAAGCTGGACCGTGTGATTACCCGCGCCTGGACTAAAGTTAAAAGCGGGAAATGACATACCCTAAATAATTCGAGTTGCATCAAGGCGGCAAGGCCGTAAATCCCTGGGAGCTTAGTCAACTAAGTGACTGGGGTGAGCGGGCACAGCCAACACAGAGGCAGCTTGAAGGATGATGGGTAGGGGCTCAGTACGCTGAGCCCGGTATCATACCAGCAGGCGGGTGCTCCCCGCCTGCGTTGCCATTTTGGGCCATGGCAATCGCCGTGGTTTTTTGTACTGTTTGCACCGGAGAGCACCCCGATTGAACGACGCTATCCCTCGTCCTCAAGCCAAGTCGCAGAAGGTCTTCACCCCTCTGCTGGAAATCCGTAACCTCACCAAAACCTTTGATGGCCAAAACGCGGTCGAAGACGTCAGCCTGACCATCTATAAGGGCGAAATATTTGCCTTGCTGGGCCCCTCCGGCTGCGGAAAATCGACGCTATTGCGCATGCTGGCCGGCTTTGAACAGCCGACGGAAGGGCAGATTGTGCTCGATGGGCAGGATATGTCGCACGTGCCGCCTTACCAGCGGCCGATCAACATGATGTTCCAGTCCTACGCGCTGTTCCCGCACATGACAGTAGAGCAAAACATCGCCTTTGGCCTGAAGCAGGACAAAATGCCGCGCGCAGAAATCGCCGCTCGGGTGGCGGAGATGCTGTCGCTGGTGCACATGCAGGAGTTTGCCAAACGTAAACCGCATCAACTGTCTGGTGGTCAACGCCAGCGGGTGGCACTGGCACGCAGCCTGGCCAAACGGCCGAAGCTGCTGCTGTTGGATGAGCCGATGGGCGCCCTGGATAAAAAGCTGCGTGACCGCATGCAGTTGGAAGTGACGGATATTCTTGAGCGGGTCGGTGTGACCTGTGTGATGGTTACCCACGATCAGGAAGAAGCCATGACCATGGCGGGGCGTATCGCCATCATGAACCGTGGCAAATTTGTGCAGATCGGCGAGCCAGAAGAGATCTACGAGCATCCCAACAGCCGCTTTAGCGCCGAATTTATTGGCTCGGTCAACGTGTTTGACTGCGTACTGCAAGAGCGTCATGACGATGGATTGATCCTGCAAAGCCCCGGCCTGCGCCATGCGATTAAGGTGGATTCCGATGCCTCGGTCGTGGACGGCGTGCCGATCCAGGTTGCGCTACGGCCGGAAAAAATCATGTTGTGCGAAGACGTACCGCAAGACGGCTGCAACTTTGCGGTCGGGGAGGTGGTGCATATCGCTTACCTCGGCGATCTGTCGATCTACCACGTGAAGTTGCACAGCGGTCAGATGATTAGCGCCCAATTGCAGAACGGCCACCGATTCCGCAAAGGGATGCCGACCTGGGGCGATGAAGTCCGCCTGAGCTGGGAAGCCGACAGCTGTGTCGTGTTGACGGTGTGAGTTGAGAAGGTGAGGAATAATCATTATGACAATGCTTGCTGAACGCACGCCGCCGGAACCTCCTGCCAAAGGACCCGGTCCGCTGAAAGCTTTTTTCCAACGCCTGCAGATGGCTCATGGCCGCAAGCTGGTGATTGCGATGCTGTTGCTGTGGTTGACGCTGCTGTTCTTGTTGCCGTTCCTGATTGTGTTCAAGATCAGCCTGGCGGAACTGGCGCTGGCCGTGCCGCCTTACACCGACCTGATGAGTTGGGCAGACGGCAAGCTGGACATCGCGCTCAATTTCGCCAACTACCTGCAATTAACTGACGATCCGCTGTATCTGGACGCCTATCTGCAATCGCTGCAGGTGGCGGCGGTGTCGACGGTGTGTTGCCTGATCATCGGCTACCCGCTGGCCTGGGCTGTGGCACACAGCAAATCCTCAACCCGCAATATCTTGCTGTTGCTGGTGATCCTGCCGTCGTGGACCTCGTTCCTGATCCGCGTCTACGCCTGGATGGGCATCCTGAAAAACAACGGTATTCTGAATAATTTCTTGTTGTGGTTGGGGGTAATCGATCAGCCGTTGGTGATCCTGCACACCAATCTGGCGGTGTATATCGGCGTGGTGTATTCCTATCTGCCGTTTATGGTGCTGCCGATTTATACCGCGCTGACGCGGCTGGATTATTCGCTGGTAGAGGCTTCGCTGGATCTGGGCGCCAAACCGTTGAAAACCTTCTTCAGCGTGATTATGCCATTGACCCGTGGTGGCATTATTGCCGGTTCGATGCTGGTGTTTATTCCGGCGGTGGGTGAGTTCGTGATCCCCGAACTGCTGGGAGGGCCGGACAGCATTATGATCGGGCGGGTGCTGTGGCAGGAGTTCTTTAATAACCGCGACTGGCCGGTGGCCTCGGCGGTTGCTACCGTCATGTTGCTGCTGTTGATCGTGCCGATTCTCTGGTTCCACAAGCACCAGAATAAGGAAATGGGGGGGCGGGGATGAACAACTTGCCGGTAGTGCGCTCACCGTGGCGTATCGCCATTCTGGTGATAGGCTTCACCTTCTTGTACGCACCGATGTTGATGTTGGTGATCTACTCGTTCAACAGCTCCAAACTGGTGACGGTGTGGGCCGGTTGGTCGACGCGCTGGTATACCGCGCTGTTCCATGATTCGGCGATGATCAGTGCCGTCGGGCTCAGCCTGACCATTGCGGCCGCCTCAGCGACTGCCGCGGTGGTGTTGGGGGCGATTGCAGCAATGGTGATGGTGCGCTTTGGGCGTTTCCGGGGGTCAACCGGCTTTGCCTTTATGCTGACCGCTCCACTGGTTATGCCGGACGTGATCACCGGCCTGTCGCTGCTGCTGCTGTTTGTGGCGATGGGGCACACCTTTGGCTGGCCGTCGGAACGGGGCATGTTCACCATCTGGCTAGCGCACGTCACCTTCTGTACTGCCTATGTTTCGGTGGTGATCAGTTCGCGTCTGCGTGAGTTGGATCGCTCGATCGAAGAGGCGGCGATGGATCTGGGCGCAACGCCGTTGAAAGTGTTCTTTGTGATCACTTTGCCGATGATTGCCCCGGCGCTGATCGCCGGCTGGATGTTGGCGTTTACCTTGTCGCTGGACGATCTGGTGATTGCCAGCTTTGTCGCCGGACCGGGGGCGACCACCTTGCCGATGTTGGTGTTCTCCAGCGTGCGCATGGGGGTTAATCCGGAAATCAACGCCCTGGCGAGTTTGATCTTGCTGGTGGTCGGCGTTATCGGCCTGATTGCATGGTGGTTTATGGCGCGCTCGGAAAAACAGCGATCGCGCGAATTACAAAAGGCTGCCCGTAGCTGAGTCTGATTAAACCTGCTATTTTTGCAATTATTGGTATTGCAATTGATTACCTGACTTTATATATCTCGTTTGAATATACCCTATAGCTTTCGAGTTACAGCTAGGCGGCCAGCTCGCTCATCCCCAGGCGCTTACTTAAGTAAGTAACTGGGGTGACAAATCTGCCGGGAGCAGATTTGAACGCTGCTAGCAGCGGCCCCAAAGGGGGGTGGCCCATGGACGGGCCACATAACTGAGCGCAGGTAACAACGCTGTAACTTGAAAGATGACGGGTATAGGAGGCGTTTCGTTGCGGAACATGGACATGTCAAACATGCTGAATAGCAGGCAGGGAATGAGAACGACTTCAGATGCGCCAGTGCCGGTGATGGTGGCCGGAACGGCGATGGTGGCGATCAAGTGCATCAGCGTGCTGTTGCTGTTGGGCGAGCTGGGCGTCGATGGCGCTCAGGAGTTTGTCAGCACCAGTGCGCAGGCCTGGGATTCCACCCTGATATTTTTGGCCGGTCTGGTACTGCTGTGCCTGCAAATTAGCTGCGGTTTCGCGGTGATGCGCGGTCGCAACTGGGGCCGTTGGGTCTATGTGGCCTGCCAGTGTCTGGTGGTTGGTTATCTGCTGTTGGCGACTATTGGCAGCTTTCTGCCGGAGGTGTTTACCGTCGAAGGTGAAACCAGCGGCCAAATTCTGCACGTGCTGATCCTGCAAAAAATCCCGGACGTCGTCATTCTGGCGTTAATGTTTGTTCCCGCCACCAGCCGCCGTTATTTCGCCGCGCGCAATTGAGATTTTAACGGCGTAGAGTGATAAACTTTGCGCCCTTAATTATTCACCCCGAACTCAGGGTTATCTTCATGCATTGCGCTTTGTATACGGCGGGCACCTGCCGTTCCTGTCAGTGGCTGGAAAAGCCTTACCCGCAGCAACTGACGGACAAACAGCATCATCTGCAATCACTGCTGGCCGACCGTGACGTCGCACAGTGGCTGGAACCGATCGCCGGTGAGCAGAGCGCATTTCGCAATAAAGCCAAAATGGTGGTCAGCGGCAGCGTAGAGCGTCCGCTACTTGGCATGCTGCATCGCGACGGTACGCCGGTGGATCTGAGTGCCTGCCCGCTGTATCCGGCCAGTTTTGCGCCGATGTTCGATGTGTTGAAAAGCTTTATCGCCCGCGCCGGTCTGACGCCCTACAACGTGGCGCGTAAACGCGGTGAACTGAAGTACCTACTGCTGACTGAAAGTACCCACAGCGGTGGCGTAATGCTGCGTTTTGTACTGCGTTCCGATAGCAAACTTGCGCAACTACGCGCAGCGCTGCCGTGGCTGCAACAGCAGTTGCCGCAGCTCAGGGTGATCTCCGCTAATATTCAGCCGGTGCATATGGCGATTATGGAAGGGGAACGGGAGATCCCGCTGACCGGGCAGCAGGCCCTGGAAGAGCGGTTTAATCAGGTGCCGCTGTACATCCGCCCGCAAAGCTTCTTTCAGACCAATCCGCAGGTGGCCGCCGAACTTTACTCCACCGCTCGCGACTGGGTACGGGCGCTGGCTATCGACAGCATGTGGGACCTGTTCTGCGGTGTGGGTGGGTTTGGCCTGCATTGTGCCCAGCCGGAAACACGGCTGACCGGCATTGAGATCAGTGCCGAGGCGATTGCCTGTGCGCGCCAGTCGGCGGAAACCCTGGGTTTGCAACACGTCGATTTTAAGGCGCTGGATTCTACTCAGTTCGCTACGGCCGAAGGCAGCGTGCCGCAACTGGTGCTGGTCAATCCGCCGCGCCGCGGCATTGGCAAGGCGCTGTGCGACTATCTGAACCAGATGGCACCAGGCTATATTCTGTATTCGAGTTGCAACGCCGAGAGCATGGCGAAAGACATTGAGATGTTGCCGGATTACCGCATCGAGCGCGTGCAGCTGTTTGATATGTTCCCGCACACCGCCCATTACGAAGTGCTGACGCTGCTGGTTCGTAATTAAAGGCGTTTTTTGGCTGAAGTATAGGCTTCGGAGCGTTCACGTTTACCTATCGAAAGTACCAGCACCACAATCTCCTCGCCGATGACGCGATAGACCAGCCGGTAGCCCGAAGCCTTGAGTTTTATTTTATAACAATCAGGCAGGCCGGATAGCTTATTGGCGGGGACCAACGGGTTTTCCACCACGGCCACCAGTTTCCTCTTGAACTGCTCTCGGATCACCGGAGCCAACTTCTTAAATTCCTTCAGTGCATGTTCTTCAAATTCAAGATTATAAGTCATCCAGATTGACCTTAATACGTTTGCCACTCATCCGTGAGCGGACTATTTCAGCGAGTTCGATATCTTCCAGGCATTCAGCAATGGCTTGCCAGGTTTCGGGAGAGACGTAATAGCCGGAAATTTTTCCATTAGTAAGCACGGCGACGGGCTGTCCGTTGGCTTCTTTAAGTGCCGCGTTGGGTGACTTTTTAAAATCGCTGATGCTGACAGCTGAATCAGCCAGAATGGGTTGGACGATCATAGTATTTCCTTTGGTATTAAATTTAGTATCAAATTTAGCACTGAAAGGGGCTGTGGGCAATGTTGTGGCTATGGTAATAGGCAGGCCGTCCATCGGTGCGCCAGGCACAGGTATCTCGGGTTTAAAGAAAACTTTGCCATCACACTCAGGGCGTGGCATCCCACGCCCTGAACAGCGCTTACTGTGGGAACCACTTGTCGTTAATGGCTTTGTAGGTGCCGTCGGCCTTGATGGCGTCCAGCGCGCTATTAAGCTTGGTCAGCAGCGCCTGATTGTCTGGTCGTACCGCAATGCCCAGTCCGGTACCGAAGTATTGTGCATCGGTAACATGCTCGCCGACCGGGGCCAACTGAGGGTTGTTCTTCAGCCACTCATTTACCACGGCAGTGTCACCGAAGACCCCGTCAATGCGGCCATTTTTCAGTTCGAGAATGGCGTTCTGATAGCTGTCGTAAGAGACGGTGTTAATCTCCGGATGCTTGTCCTGCATGTATTTTTGGTGAGTGGTGCCGTTCTCCATGCCGATCTTTTTCCCTTTCAGATCCGCCAGCGAGCTGAACTTACCTTTCTCGGCAATCACAATCGCCGAGTTGGCGTAATAGGGCTGGGTGAAGGAAACTTGCTTGCTGCGCTCGGGCGTGATGTCCATTCCGGAAATCACGGCATCGTATTTCTTGAATTTCAGCGCGGCTATCAGGCTGTCGAAGGCCTGGTTGGTGAAGGTGCATTCGGCCTTCATTTGTTTGCACAATGCGTTGGCCAGATCGATATCGAAGCCCACGATCTTGTTATTGGCATCCAGCGACTCGAACGGCGGATAGGTGGCGGAAGAGGCGAAGCGAATGGTCTCGGCTGCGCTGGCGTTGAAGGCGATGCCCGCTAATACCGTGGCGGCCAGTAATAGTTTTTTCATGCTTAAAACTCCTGTCTGCAAGTCTGCGTGTTTTTATCTCGTCACCGCTTGATTTTACTGACAATAACCCAGATGTTTTGGCGGCTGTTGCTCGGTGTTAACCCTGCCATTTAATGAATTAATATGCAATATAAATGATTAAAAATTTGCATTGGGTATAAAAAAGCCCCGCGCGATGGCAGGGCTTTGAGAGCGTGGGTCAACTCACTCAGTTGCGGCGTTCGAAAGCCAGCGCCCGGCGTTCCACCAGACGCATCAGCAGCGTCAGCAGGCCGTTGACGCACAGATACACCAGCCCGGCGGCACCAAACACCATCACGTCGTAGGTACGGCCATACATCAGTTGGCTGTAGCCCATCACTTCCATCAGAGTGATGGTGTAGGCCAGAGAGGTACTTTTGAACACCAGCACCACTTCGTTGGAGTAAGACGACAGCGCACGCTTAAAGGCGAACGGCAACAGGATACGCAACGACTGTGCGCGTGACATGCCGAGCGCTTCGCACGATTGCCACTGACCGGCCGGGATCGCTCGCACGGCACCGTAGAACAGTTGGGTGGTGTAGGCTGCACTGTTCAGCGCCAATGCGATCATTGCACACAGCCACGGCTGCGACAGCAAATCCCACAGCCACGGATATTCGCGGATCGCCGGGAACTGGCCTGGGCCGTAGTAGATCAGGAAGATCTGCACCAGCAGCGGCGTACCGGTGAACAGGGTGATGTAGATTTTCACCAACGGCGTCAGGATCGGCGTTTTCAGCGTCAGGATCACCGTCAGCACCAGTGACAGCACCAGCGCCACGATCAGGGCGGTAATGGTCAGCGTCAGGCTGGTGTGCAGCCCTTTGAGAATTTCAGGCAAGAACTCAAACATCAGGATGGCCCCCGCTCAAAACGCGTGGTGCGCAGTTCGATGCGTTTAATGATGTACTGGCTGAACAGGGTGACCACCAGATAAATCGCCGCCGCAATCACGTACCAGGTAAAAGGCTCCTGGGTGCGGGTAGCGATGCTTTTGGTTTGCAGCATCAGATCGTTAACGCTGATCAGTGACACCAGCGCGGTATCCTTCAGCAACACCAGCCACTGGTTACCCAGGCCGGGTAGGGCATGACGCCACATCTGCGGCATGATCAGGCGAAAGAAAATCGCCGTGGTGCTCATCCCCAACGCCTGACCGGATTCCCACTGTCCCTGCGGTACGGCCTTCAGCGCGCCGCGCAGCGTTTGCGAGGCATAGGCAGAATAGAGCAGGGCGAGGGCAATTACGCCGCACAGGAACGGGCTGACTTCGAAGTTATCAATCGCCAGTTGGACCGGCAGTTGGAACAGGCCAAGGTTCAGGGTGAAGCCATCGGACAGCATCAACAACAGCTGCGATGAGCCGAAATAGATGAACAGCACCACTAGAATTTCCGGCAGGCCGCGCAGCAGGGTGACCCAGGCGGTGCCGAGCCAGCTAACCACTTTCCAGCGTGATGACTCCCAGACGGCAAACAGCATCGCCAGGATCAGCCCCAGGATAAGGGCACAAACGGCAAGGCCGACGGTCATCCCGGCGGCGCTTGCTAAAGGTTGAATTTCATTCATCGGAGTTGATTACTGCTGGAACCATTTTTTGTAGATGGTTTGGTAAGTCCCATCCTGTTTGATCTTGTCCAGAGCGGCGTTGAACTTGCCCTGCAGATCGGTATTTTTCTGGCGAACGGCAATGCCCAACCCGGTACCGAAGTAGTCTTTATCGGTCACCTTATCGCCTACGGCGGCCAGTGCCGCATTTTGTTTCAGCCATTCGTTGACCACCGCAGTGTCACCGAACACCGCATCAACGCGGCCATTTTTCAGATCCAGAATGGCGTTCTGATAGCTGTCATAAGGCACGGTGGTGATTTCCGGGTGCTTGTCGGTCAGGTATTTCTGATGGGTGGTGCCGTTCTGCACGCCCACTTTCTTGCCTTTCAGCGCAGCGACATTAGCCACTTTGCCTTTCTGGGCGACAAACAGGGCGGAGTTGTCGTAATACGGCTTGGTAAACAGCACCTGTTTTTCACGCTCAGGCGTGATGTCCATACCGGCCATCACCGCGTCGAAACGCTTGAACTTCAGGCTTGGGATCAGGCTGTCAAAGGCCTGATTGGTGAAAGTGCACTCGGCCTGGATCTCTTTACACAGCGCGTTGGCCAGATCGACATCAAAGCCCTGGATCTTGTTGCTGGCGTCAATAAATTCAAATGGAGGATAAGAAGCTTCGGTAGCGAAACGGATAGTTTCGGCTGCGGAGGCGGAAACGCTGATGCCAGCCAGAACGGCGGCGATTATTAGTTTTTTCATCGCAAACTCCCCAAATTACAGCAAGTAGAATTGTTAGTGTGATAAGTAATTGGCAAACTCGGTGGTCTGTGGATGCTTGAAGTGACTGGCATCGCCCTGTTCCACAACGTGGCCGTTTTCCATGTACACCACGCGGCTGGCGGTTTTGCGCGCCACTTCCACTTCGTGGGTCACGATCACCTGGGTGATGCCGGTGCCGGCCAACTCGCGAATGATGCTGACGATTTGGGCGGTAATTTCAGGATCCAGCGCGGCGGTCGGCTCATCAAACAGCAACACCTGCGGTTCCATCATCAGCGCGCGGGCAATGGCCACGCGTTGTTGCTGGCCACCGGAAAGGTGCAGTGGGAAACGATCGGCAAAGTCGGTCAGGCGCAGGCGCTTCAGCAGCTTGTCGGCACGCTCCATCGCCTGAGCCTTGGTCAGGCCCAGTACGCGACACGGTGCTTCGATCAGGTTTTGCACCACGGTGAGGTGAGGCCAGAGGTTGTATTGCTGGAAGACCATGCCGACATTCTGACGCAGCTCGCGAATGGCTTTTTCGCCCGGAGCCTGTTTGAAGTCGAATTGATTACCGGCAATCTGCAATTGGCCTGAACGTGGCATTTCCAGCAGATTTAACACCCGTAGCAATGAGCTTTTCCCCGCGCCGCTAGGACCCAGCAGCACTAAGGTTTCCCCTGCTGGGCAATCCAGCGTGATGTCAAACAGCGCCTGATGTGCGCCGTAATAGCAGTTGATACCGTTAAGTTGAATGCTCATGCGCCAAAATTGAATAGATATTGATGCCGCGAATGTTAACTTCCACAGAATACTTATGCAATCTTTGTGCGTTAAAATTTATTACTGCGCGGCAGAATAGTAAAAGGATAGCACAAGATACCGCGACTCAGGTTCGAAGGGGGGATTTGTCGTGCATGCTGTGAGGTAGGTAGCGAAATTTCTCAAAGTGAACAAATGTTGAGCGCGATCAGGGCATTTTTCTAACCACCGGCACTGTGGGGCACCGGTGGTTGAGTTGGTTTACTGGTTTTCCAACACCTGGCGCAGCGTACCGCTGGCGGCGTGTGGCGGTACGTTCAGATAGCGGATGTCGTCGACCACCCAACAGGTGCCCTCACGTACCATCAGCACTTCATCCTGCCAGTTGACCGCGCTGCCGCCGTCTTTCTGGTAGCTGAGCTGAACGCGCAGCGGGATATTTTTGGCATCGGTATTAGGAATGGTCGACGCGCTGGCGACGGTTGCGCTGGTCGGCCCCTGAGCATTGCCGGTGAACAGATCGCCAGTGATCTGATGCTTGCCCGGGTTCTGGTTGGCCGTCACCAGGTCCTGGTACAGCACTTTACTCAGGTAAGGTTGCAGTTGCGCCAGACGGTTGCTGTCCGGCAGGGTGGTGCCGGTACCCTGTTGCAGACGCAGATCGTAAAATTTCTGTGCGACCGTATCCGGGCCGCCTTCCACACAACCGCCGGTACGGGTGCCGATATCCTTGAATGCCGGTTCAACGGTGGTGCAGGCACTCAGTAACAGCGCTAAGGGCAAAACTGCTGCAATCGTTTTTGTTTTCATCTCATTACCTTATGTGAAAGTCTCTACCATGAAGACCACTAGCCTACAGTATAAATGCGATTTCGGGCCTTGCATTCGTACTGCGTGCCATTTCATCAGAGTGCCTCCGGGA
>NZ_MCGS01000039.1:0-20335 GCF_002607755.1 Serratia sp. BW106 | reverse complement strand
GAAAGCGAGAAACAGCAGGTGAGCGCGCTGAGCCAACTGGCCGCAGGGCTGGCGGGCGGTCTCGTTTCAGACAGCACTGCCGGGGTTGTGACAGGTTCGCAAGCCGCTAAGAATGCGCTGGAGAATAACTTCCTGGCCGTTCCTGCACCTGTTCCGCCGCCGGTTGCTGTGTCAAATACGTCCGTTAATGGTACCGGCGGAAATGAAGCCTGGGATGCGGATGATGGCTCGGATCCGAATAAGTCGCGGGAAGAGAATGCGCGCAAACCGAATGTGGCGAAGGATCTGACGGATGAAGATAAAGCCGAGCTGGGTGGTGCGGGATCTGGGACTCCGGGTGGGCATGGGCCGGAAGATGAGGAAAATGCTCGGAATAGTGGCAGTAACCAGAACTCCTCAAATCAAATTGGGAAATGGTCTATAGATGAATTATCTGATGGAGCGAAGCATACAGATCCTGCCTCGAAAAAAGGTGATTTAACTCTTGCTGGGCGAGCTCTTCAAAAACACGGGAGTCGTGAAGGGAGTGCATTTCCTTCAGCTAAGGGAAATCCATCTGCCATAAATGAGCAAGGTCAAAAAATTGTAGATAGTATTCTGAATGACCCTAATAAATCGGTTGTTCAGAGTAATACAGGGCGTTATGGGCAAGTAACCGATGTGATTTCTTCTAGTGGACGCGGGTTACGCTATGATGCACAGGGCAAATTGATTGGCTTCTTGGAACCACCGAAATGACGAACAAACTAACAGCGCAAATAGCGAGTCTGCCGGATAGAGAGAATGTTGTTTATGAAATTTACTCTGGTGCTGATCAGGTTGCAGAAATCTCAAATGAACCCGATGTTGGCTTAAGAATCGAGATTTTTACGTGTGCTGATGGAGGTATCTGGAATCTTGATTTTAATGAGTTCCGCTTACTGGTTGAACAAGCAGAAAAAAATATTACCTGAATAGAACCTCGGCTACAGGCCGAGGTTCTTGCCTCTATGCCCTAAATCCTGCCCCATCTCGCCGTTGCAGTCGGATCACCCCGGGTGCGGCGGTGACTTCCAGTTGTTCGGCGTCGGTGATGCCGGATCCGCTTAGCCAGTCGCCGCCGATCACCAACTCACCGTTTTGCCGTACCCAGTCAGCCCCCAGATCCGGGCGGTGCTGGCTGGCCTCGCACAGCACATCGTCGAATGGTTAACCACAGCCCATCCGGCCGTAGCGTGAGTTGCAACGGCGTCCCAATACCAAAAACCAGCTCAGCCAGTGCCACTCCGGTGATCGTCAGTTCCGGGATCGGTTCGGGTGTGAAAGTGATGTTCATGCTGTACCCTCCGTGCAGGCTGCCCGTGCAGGATGGGTTACCTCGGAAGCCAGTGCCGATCAGGCGCAGGGACTGGCGAAAGGTGAGCTTTCCAATAGCGTGAAGGTGCAGTTGAGCGTCGGGGCGAGCAAGAGTACCTCCGAATCGGAGCTGGCACAGAATCAGGTACGCGGCAGCAATCTGACGGCAGGCGGTGACGCCACATTGGTCGCGACCGGGTCGAAAGGCACCAGTGGCGACCTGCATGTCAGCGGCAGCGGGATCACCGGCAACAAAGTGACGCTGGCGGCGAAAAACGATCTGTTGCTGGATGCCGCCGGTAACAACCGCGATCAGACCAGCAAAAATAACAGCAGCGGCTGGAATGCCGGGGTGCATATTTCGCTGGGGCAGGAAACGGGGATTGGGGCATCGGCCAGTGGTTATCAATCGAAAGGTGCTACAGACGGCAAGAGTACCGAATACGTTAATACACGGGTGAACGCAAGGGACGAACTGAGCCTCAGCAGTGGACGCGATACCACGCTTTCCGGTGCGCAGGCGCTGGGTGACAAGATCAAGGTGGACGCCGGGCGTGATCTGTCGATCAGCAGCCTGCAGGATACCGACGATTACCACAGCTGGCAGAAGGACGTGAGCGGTGGCGCGAGCTTTACCTTCGGATCGATGAGCGGCTCTGCCTCGTTGAGCATGAACCAGACCAAAATCGACAGTGAATACGCCAGCGTGGGTGACCAAAGCGGTTTGTTCGCGGGAGATAAAGGCTTTGATATCAACGTCGGCAACCATACGCAGCTGAATGGTGGGGTGATTGCCTCGACGGCGGACAGCATCAAAAACCAGCTCTCTACCGGTACGTTGGGTTGGGATGCCATTGATAACAAAGCGGAGTATAACGCCAGCAGCAGTGGATTCGGTATTTCTACCAGTGGGCCAACCGGAGGCGGTGTTGCCAAAGATAAAGGCAAGGCTTCCGGCACCACGCAGTCGGCCATCGCCGCAGGCAATATTGATATTCGCAATACGGCGGACCAGACTCAGGATGTCGCAGAGTTAAGCCGTGATACGGACAACGCCAACGGCCGCATCGATAAAATCTTCGATGAAGCGAAGGTGAAAGACAATCTGGCGTTTACCCAGGGCGTTACACAGCTGGCGACGCAACTGGTCAGCGACTACGGTAACAAGCAGATGCTGCAGGCGCAGCGTGCTGCGGCGGAGAAATTGAGTAAGGATCCGGCCTATCTGAGTGCCAGCGCACAGGAACGCCAGAAAATGCTGGAAGCGTCACCGGAGTATAAGGCGGCGCAGAAAGAGTATGGCGTCGGCAGTAATTTCTGGGCGGCGGGCACGGCCATCAGCGCGGCGTTGGCGGGGATCAGCGGCGGTGATATTGGGGCAGCGGCCGGCGGCGCGCTGGCGCCGTATCTGGCACGGGAAATCAAAACCCGTACGCAGGGCAACACGGCAGCGAATGCGGCCGCGCACGCGGTAGCCGGGGCATTGGTGGCATTGGTCTCGGGCAATAATGTGGCGGCGGGTGCAGCCGGTGCGGCAAGTGGAGAACTGGCTGCTAAAATCATCAGCGAGCAGTATTATGGCAAGGATCCGTCCGACCTGACGGAAGCAGAGAAGCAAAATGTCAGCGCACTCAGCCAGTTGGCGGCGGGGCTGGCAGGTGGATTGATAGCGGACAACACCGCAGGGGCCGTGGGCGGTAGCGTGGCCGCTAAGACGGCGGTGGAGAATAACTTGTTGGGTGGTAGCGAAGCCACCCAAACGAAGTTCGTGCAGGAGCATGGCAAGAATATTGCGTCCTGTGCAGATAACCCCGGTTCGGCGTCATGCCAGAAAGGGCTGGCAATGAACGATGCGCTGATGGTGGCGTTACCGGCGGGTCTTGGTGGCGGTGTGCTGGCTGCGGCTACGCCTGAAATCGCAGCGGCAGCTAAAGCAGCGATACAAGCCTGCGCGGGTAATGTGGTGCTGTGTCTGAATAACGCCGGTATCCAGATGTCGGAAGCGATAGTGCCGGGTGGTGTAGGTGCCGGTGGTGCTGTTGGTATTGGTAAGACGGCGGCAGAAGCGACGGCGGCGAAAACTGAAGCTGCGGCGGCTAATGCTGCTAAGAATGTTGGAAAGGGTACAACTGGCTCTTTAAGTGGCCAATCAACTAAGCTACCGCCGAATGCCTCAGCAGAAAATATACGTTCACTGCAACGAGAAAATGAAGGGGCGGCGATCCTGTCTAAAAATGGTTATCATGTTGAGCAGAATCCCGTAACTCCAGGGGTTAAAAATCCAGATTATAAAATTAATGGTGAGGTGTTCGATAATATCGCCCCTAAAACAAACTCAGTTCGTAATATTTATGACCGAGCTTTAGAAAAAGTGAATAGTGGTCAAACAAACAATGTTGTTATCAACTTGGCAGATACAAAAGCAAGTGTTAGTGATTTGCAAAAACAATTTAGTGATTGGCCAATCAAAGGGTTAGATAAGGTTATTGTTATCGACCAGTCAGGAAAGCCAATTCGAATTAAGTAAGGTGGGTAAATGTCAATTGATATAGCGTGTTATACATCAATAAGTATTGATGTGCTGAGGGAAAGGTTAAGTGTGGTGAGAGCAAAGTACGGCCATCTCTTTGATGGCCCGTATCTTATGTTTGATCCACATACAATTTTAAGTCGCCAACAGCTTGCGCTGATTGATGATCGTATTGAAAAGTACAATCAAGAGACTAAATTATTAATTACTGAAGAGTTTGGACTAAAAGAGCCAAAGTCTTATTTTTTGATTGCAGTGAATGATAAATCCTTCCCTGAGTTGAATACTTCTGGAATAGCAGATGTATTCAGGCAAGAGTTAGGGGAAGGAAATATCATTATGCTTTTAAATGGTGAAGATCTAATCTAGACCTTGTGATGAATCTCGGCCAACTGGCCGGGGTTCTTGCCTCTAAGCACTGAAGACTCTGGCTTCCCGCCGTCGTAGCCGAATAATCCCCGGTGCGGCGGTGACCTCCAGTTGTTCGGTGTCGGTGATGCTGGACTCGGTTAGCCAGTCCCCACCAATCACCAGCTCGCCGTTCTGCCGTACCCAGTCAGCCCCCAAATCCGGGCGGTGCTGGCTGGCATCATCGGTGACGGTGGTGACCCACAGCCCGTCCGGCCGTAGCGTCAGTTGCAGCGGTGTGCCGATGCCAAACCTCAGTCCAGCAAGCACAATGCCTGCAATCGTCAGCTCATGGTATGTATCGGATGGATATACGATTCTGGATCATCTATGCCTCGAATGACTACAATTTATGTGAAATAAGGACAACAATGGTTTGTTCACCTTTTGATGTGGTTGCACTGGCAAAGGGATATACCCAATTAGGAGTTATACTCAGGCATGGAGGGTGTTGT
Organism: Serratia sp. BW106; assembly: GCF_002607755.1. Taxonomy (NCBI): domain Bacteria; kingdom Pseudomonadati; phylum Pseudomonadota; class Gammaproteobacteria; order Enterobacterales; family Yersiniaceae; genus Serratia; species Serratia sp. BW106. The sequence goes on along the minus strand of NZ_MCGS01000039.1, from coordinate 15,607 downwards.
TATTGATGTTTATACTGAACCTGTTATGCCTTATGAAGTTGAATTTTGTGATAAAGAAGGAAGAACGATAACATTATTCGCATTATTATCAGGACAGTTACTGCCTGCATTTTAAAAAATATCTTAGTTAAATTGTTCGTAAATCTATAACATCATAAATTTCATGGTGTTAATGGCGTTACCCGACGTGTAGACTGAGCAGTTAGCTGAAGTGGACACAGTTGATTGGCAAAATATATACATTATAAAAATTGAATTACCCAAGATTAATCATTAAGAAAAGCAATACCTTTATATTAAATATAAACGATATGAATAAATACCCAACATGATGTTGGAATATTACTAACAAGGAGCAGTAATGAAAAAAGTTCTGCGTGTTTCCATGGTGAGCAGTTTGCTTTTATTAACTGCCTGTTCATCAACCAATAATGTAGAAAAAGTCACCGCCGCTAATGGCAGTAGCATTGGCGTGAAGTCTTTCTTTGCTCTACCTGAAAATAATAATAACCAACATGCTGATACCAAGCTGCGTATTGTCACGCAGGCCGATACTGGCGTAGGTGTGGGGCTACAGGTTTTAACCTCTGCACTTACCGGTGGTCTTTCTGCCAGTACCTTCAGTAAGGATACGTTGAAAGGCAGCAGCGTAGATACTTTGCCAGAACCGACCAAAAGCTATTTGGTGCCTAAGGCCAAGGTTGTTATCGCCGACTGGTTGCAAAAGAACGGTGCTGGTTACAGTTACAAGAATAATTTGAATATCACTCCCGCCAGGTGGCTACTGGTGTATCAGGAGCTGGCGAAAAGTGATACTCAATTCGAGCTGCGCTACGCCGTTACCTTTTATAAACGGCCGGAGGGGGGAAACATGTTCTCAGCCTTTGACCAATTTAAATGCAGCCCAATCCCGCGTTCGGCATCGCTGACACAATGGCAAGCCAGTGATTATGCGATGGTGAAACAGGTCACTACAGAATATATGGATAACTGCCTTAGTCAGTTGGATGGGCAATTAACTACATTACTAAAGCGCTAATTTATCCTCTCTGATAAACCCAGGCCGGGCGGTTATCCAAAGCCACCCGGTTCACCAATACCGCCTTTGATAGCCGCAGCTTAAACCTTCACTTCCCCAATCCTCTCCAGTGCATCCACCACCAAATCCCAGAACTTATCCTGATCCAGCTTTACCGCCACCTGGGTGTGGCAGTCCGGCGGCGGTGCGGCGCGGAAGTCGGCCACCGTCATTCCCAGCGTCAGGGTACCGGTCAGTTCGATATCTACCGGGACTTTACGCACCGTCATCACGTCGGGGTCGATCACATAAGCCACCGCACAAGGATCGTGCACCGGCGGTGCGCTAAAGCCCTGCGCTTGTTGATACATTTTTCCGAAGAATTCGAGCAGTTCGCCGACAAACCTGGCTGGCCCGGTAGGGATAGCAGCGATGCGGGCGCACACTTCTGGCGTGGCGAGAGCCTGATGGGTCAGATCCAGCCCGACCATGGTCAGTGGCCACTTTTCATTGAACACGATGTGCGCGGCTTCCGGATCGATCTTGATATTGAATTCTGCCACCGCGCTCCAGTTACCCACGTGGTAGCCACCGCCCATCAAAACCACTTCTTTCACTTGTTCGGCAATGCGTGGTTCTTTGCGCACCGCCATGGCGATGTTGGTCAGGCCGCCGGTCGGCACCAGCGTCACGCTGCCCGGCGGGTGAGCCATGATGGTGTCGATGATCAGATCTACCGCATGGGAGGGTTCCAGTTTTAATGTCGGCTCCGGCAGCACCGGGCCATCCAGGCCCGACTCGCCATGGATATCAGGGGCGACTTCTATTTGTCGTACCAACGGGCGCGGGCAGCCGGCGGCAAAGGGTACGCCGGTGATATTGGCGATGCGTGCGACGGCCAGCGCGTTGCGGGTGACCTTATCCAGCGTTTGATTGCCCACCACGGTGGTCACGGCCAGCAGATCGATCTGCGGGTTACCCCAGGCCAGCAGCATGGCGATCGCGTCGTCATGTCCCGGGTCACAGTCCAGTATGATTTTTTTCATTGTTATTCCTGATGCAGGGAGAGGTCCCCGCAGCATAGCGCACCGGTGGTGGGCGAGGTAATGACCGAAGATGCTTTTTGCTAACCACATCAAAGCGTTGCTGATTTAGCGGTGTAATTAAACGTAAATCCCCCTTGGCGCGCTTTACCCTGGAGTTTACTCCAGGGTTTATTCTGCAACCTGGCGTAAAGCACTAAGGAGAAGCGCGATGAGCATGTTGAAAAAGCTTTTGGGGCAAGGCGGTTTTGGTGGCGGGCATCAACGTGCGGGGCACCGTAGCGGGCATCATGGCAACCGTTATAATCAGCATGGCGATCAGGGGCCGCAATGCCTGCAATGTCAGGCGCCTAACAAGCCCGGAGCCCGTTATTGCCACCGTTGCGGTCAACCTTTTGAGTCGGCAGCGGTACAATGCAGCGGATGTTCCGCACCTTTGCCGCCAGGCAGTCGTTTTTGTCAGCAATGCGGCAAGGCCGCTAACGGGGGATAGCCATGACCAAGCGTGGATGGAGTGTGGCAGTGCTGTTGGCGGCAATGGCGCTGTGGACGCTGCTGGCCTGGGGTGTCTCTGGCATATTGGGTTGGTTGCCTGCGCTGACGGAGCTGGCGCAGAGCGGTTCGGCCCAGTTGGCACCGCAGCTTACCGGCTGGCTCAGCCTGGTGCCGCAGGCATTATTGGACAGTTGGCTGCCGCTGTTGCAGCAACTGGGCGGCTGGCTGGCGGGATCTTTCCCGTTGCTGCTTACCTGGGCGGGATATGCCGTCTGGCTCATCTGGGGGTTGGGCATGCTGGCACTGCTGGTACTTGGCGCTTTGGCGCGCCGTGTTTTGCTCAGCGATAGCCCTGATAGACTTCCCCCACGCGCTTAAAGTACTCGGTCAGGTAGTCGATACACACCTGTACCTTGAGCGGCAGTTTATCTTTCTCGGTGTACACCGCGTACACCGGGCGAGGATCCGCATGATAGCTTTTGAACAGGATCTCGATCTCTCCGCGTTTGATCTCTTCGATCACCCACATCAGCGGCGCATAGGCGATACCGGCCCCGGCTTTTAGCCAGCGGATCATTGTCTGTGAATCGTTGGTGACAAAGCGCCCTTGTGGTGCGATGCGCGTGCTGATGCCTTCCGGCGCGATCAGCTCGAATTCGCTATCTGGTCGCACGCTGTATTCCAGCCAAGAAAAATTGACCATGTCGCTCGGTTTTTGTGGCGTGCCGTACTGGCTGAGATAGCTTTTGGCGGCACACACCACCATCGGCATTGAACCCAGGCGTTTGGAGAACAGGCTGGAATCCTGCAGCGCACCGGTACGGATCACTACGTCCAGCCCGTCAGCAATCAGATCCGGGGCGGGGATGCCGGTCACCAGGTTCACCGTCAGGCCAGGGTACTCTTTCAACATATCGGCGGTCATGGTCGCCAGCACGTTTTGTGCCATGGTGGAGGAACTGCCAATACGCAGCGTGCCGGTCGGTGTATTATTAAACGCATACAGCTGCTCGTGCACTTCGCTGACTTCCAGCAACATGCGGCGACAGCCCTGATAATAGATTTTTCCGGCCTCCGTCAGGCCGATGCTGCGCGTGCTGCGGTTGAGCAGCTTGACCTGCAGCTCATTCTCCAGTTTGGAGACGGTCTGGCTGATAGACGAAACGCTCATATCCAATTGGCGCGCTGTCGCAGTAAATGACCCGCATTCAACCACTTTGGCGAATACCGACATCCGTTTTAGTCTTTCCATTATTCACTCTGGCTTAAAAGTGATTTAGATCACAGATTGTTGATGAGTTGATAGTAAGCACGCTAATATAAACCGGTCGGGTGGAAAGACCTTACCAACGCGCGAGCGCGATCGGCAGCGCCATAATGGCCGATCCCTCCGGTATCCTCGCAGTCCCTATCGCGGATGTACGCTCCAGAGTTTACTCTTATTTCAGGTTCCTGACCTGCCTGGGCCGGAATTTGTGGTGCGCGTCAGCTAAAATGTAAAGAGAATGTGAATGGATATAGGTCTCAAAGCCCGGTGCAGTGAACAATAAGGAAAAATTGATGAGTTTGCTTCCGGTTATGGTCATTTTCGGACTGTCGTTTCCCCCGATATTTTTTGAGTTGCTGCTTTCGCTGGCGCTGTTTTTTTTACTGCGCCGCCTGCTGCAACCCACCGGGATTTACGATTTTGTCTGGCATCCAGCGCTGTTTAACACCGCGCTGTACTGCTGTTTGTTCTATCTGATTACCTGTCTTTTCGTTTGAGGTCGCTGTGAAAAATTTTTCAATAAAAATAACCCGAATCGCGATCACTCTGATTCTGGTCCTGCTGGGGATCGTCGCCATATTCAAAGCCTGGGTGTTCTACACAGAATCCCCCTGGACGCGTGACGCCAAGTTCACCGCCGACGTGGTGGCCATTGCCCCGGACGTCACTGGTCTGTTGACCGACGTGCCTCTGGTGGACAACCAACTGGTGAAGAAAGGGCAGGTGCTGCTGGTTATCGACCAGCCGCGCTACCAACAGGCCCTGGCGGAAGCCAGCGCCGATGTTGCCTATTACCAGACGCTGGCAGCGGAAAAGAGACGTGAAGCCGGTCGCCGTGTGCGCCTCGGTGTGCAGGCAATGTCGCAGGAAGAGATCGACCAGGCTAACAACGTGCTGCAAACTGTAGAGCATCAGTTGGCGAAGGCAGTGGCGACTCGTGAACTGGCTAAATTGGATCTGGAACGCACCACAGTGCGCGCACCGGCCGATGGCTGGATCACCAACCTGAACGTACATGCCGGTGAATACATCACCAGGGGTTCAGTCGCCGTGGCGCTGGTGAAGAAAAACAGTTTCTACATTCTGGCCTACCTGGAAGAAACCAAGCTGAATGGCCTGAACAAGGGCGACCGTGCGGAAATTACCCCGCTGGGCAGCAATCGCATCATGCACGGTACCGTCGACAGCGTGGCTGCCGCCGTCAACAACAGCAGCAGCACCGTGAACAGCAAAGGGCTGGCGTCGATCGACAGCAACCTGGAGTGGGTACGCCTGGCCCAGCGCGTGCCGGTGAAGATCCTGCTGGACGACAAAGACCAGTTGCATCCGTATCCGGCGGGGACCACCGCCACGGTGGTGATCACCGGCAAGAACGATCGTGCTACCGACAGCGGCTCGCCTTTTGTGCGTTTGATGCATCGGCTGCGTGAGTTCGGTTAATGAATAACCCAACCTTTATCCGGCTGAGATTTGCCTTCAAGCTCAGTTTCGCGATTGTGTTTGCCCTGTTTGTCGGTTTCCATCTCAATCTGGAAACCCCACGCTGGTCGGCAATGACCGCTGCCATCGTGGCCGCCGGCACGGCCTTTGCTGCGGGGGGCGAGCCTTTTTCCGGTGCGATTCGCCATCGCGGCTGGCTGCGTATTATCGGCACCTTTATCGGCTGTTTTGTTGGCATCGTGATTATCGTCACTACGGCGCGTGCACCGGTGGTGATGTTGTTGTTGTGCTGCATTTGGGCCGGTTTTTGCACCTGGGTTTCCTCTCTGGTGAAAGTTGAAAACTCCTATGCCTGGGGTTTGGCGGGTTATACCGCGCTGATCATTATCGTGACCGTTGCCAGCAGTGAATCTCACCTGCTGGAAGCGCCGCAGTTCGCCATTGAGCGCTGCAGCGAGATCGTGCTGGGGATCGTCAGCGCCGTGCTGGCGGACCTGCTGTTCTCACCACGTTCGATCAAACAGGATATCGACCGGGCGGTGGATAAACTGCTGGTGGATCAGTACCTGTTGATGCAGATGTGCATCAGCAACGCCGAGAAAGAAGACATCGACCGTGCCTGGAGCAATCTGGTGAAGAGCACCACTGCGCTGAACGGCATGCGCAGTCACCTGATGATGGAGTCATCACGCTGGCAGAAAGTAAACCGGCGCGTGCTGGCGATGCATACGCTGTCGCTGACGCTGATAACCCAGGCCTGTGAAACCTATTTAATCCTGTTGAACCACCCGGATGCACTGAAGGAAAATATCCGTGAGTTGCTGATGGTCCCGGCGGCAACGCCGCAGGAAATTCATAAACGAATGAAGCTGTTGCGACAGGTGTTAACCACCAACCGCACCGACGAAACATTGCTGACCATCACCAGTTGGGTGGGGGCGGCTACCCGTTACCTGTTGCTGGCTAAAGGCGTGCACACCAACAGCAGTATCAGTGCGGTTGAAGAGGGTGTGCTGAGCAGTGAGGTGGTGGTTAAACCGACCTCGGCGGAAGGTCACCACGCGATGATTAACGGCCTGCGCACCTTTGTGGCGACGGCGTTTGGTAGCCTGCTGTGGCTGTGGACCGGCTGGACTTCCGGCAGCGGTTTTATGGTGATCATCGCGGTGATCACCTCGCTGGCGATGCGTACCCCGGCACCACGTATGGTGGCGATGGACTTTATCCTGGGTATGTTGGCGGCGATCCCGGTCGGCTCGCTGTTCTTTATGGTGATCCTGCCGGCGACTCAGCAAAGTATTTTACTGCTGTGCCTCAGCCTGGGTCTGCTGGCGTTTTTCATCGGTATCGAAGTGCAAAAACGGCGGTTGGGTTCGCTCGGCTTGCTGGCGGGGACCATCAATATTCTGGTGTTGAGTAACCCGATGGAGTTCAACGTCACACAGTTCCTCGATGGCGCGCTCGGCCAGTTCCTCGGCAGTTGCGTGGGCCTGATGGTGCTGTTGCTGATCCGTGATAACTCCCGCGAACGTACCGGCCGCACGCTGCTGAACCAGTTTGTCGGCAGTGCGGTATCGGCGTTGACCACCAAGACCTCACGCCGTCAGCAAAACCACCTGCCCGCGCTGTATCAGCAGTTGAATCAGCTGCTGATGATGTTCCCGAACGATATCGCCAAGTACCGACTGGCGCTGAACCTGATCATTGCTCACCAGCGTATGCAGCGAGCGGAGATCCCGGTCAGCGAGGAGCTTTCGGCGTTCCATAAACAGATCCGCAATACCGCCGACCACATGGTCTCGGCGAAGAACGACGTAAAACGTGCTTATTATTACGATCGGCTGTTGAGCGAAATGAACGATTATCAGCAGAAACTGGTTGATTATCAGGCACCGCTCAGCGTCACCGGGCCGGTAAAACGCCTGGCCGACATGCTGCACCGCTATCGTCATGCGTTGATTGACTGATACCTCAAATACCCCTGCCGGGGCTATACTTGCCTGAGATAGCCCTGTTTCAGAGTTGCACTGAGTGCCAGACGCGCGGCAAAATGGCATGATTAGCTTGAACGGGTGATGCAGGTTGTTCGGCGCGGTTTCCCTGAAGTGAAAACGTTACATGCCAGTCATCTCTGCTTCATCCTTTTCATCTATAAATCCAACCAGCATGGGTGCTGATGCACCCCTGTAGGCCATAAATCAGGGACAGCAATGAACAAGCGGATCCTCGTGGCGATAGTTATCGCCGTTGTGATAGCCGGTTTTAACGCATTGCGCGGTAACGATCGAGTGATTGCCAACGTGCCGGCGGTGGCCGAAGGTCAGAGTATTGACCAACTGACGCAGCAGAAAAGGGTGGTGAGCTACCTGCAGCAGCATCAGCGGTTGCCGGACTATTACATCACCAAGAAGCAGGCGCGTGAGCAGGGATGGGATGCACGTAACGGTAATCTGTGTTCGGTGCTGCCGGGCAAGGCGATTGGCGGCGACCATTTCTCAAATCGAGAAGGGCAATTGCCCACGGCCCGCAGTCGGGTATGGCGCGAGGCGGATATCAATTATCAATGCGGCCGGCGCGGTGCCGATCGCTTGCTGTATTCCAGCGATGGCCTGATTTTTGTCACGCGTGACCATTATAAAAACTTCATTCGGGTGGAGTGAGCTTGATGGCAAAAGTAGAGTTCGATTTTAATCAGATTAACGATTTGCCGGCGTTTTACCGCGACTTTGCGCATAAGTTTGCGCTGGATGAGGCGTTTGGCGCCAATCTGGACGCACTGTGGGACGTGGTGACTGCCGACATCGGCTTGCCGGTGGAGATAGAATTCACCCATCTCAACGCCCGCAGCAAACGACGCTTTGGCGCGATTATCCTGCTGTTTGAAGAGGCGGAGGAAGAGCTGGAAGGCAGCCTGCGTTTCAATATTCGTGAAAGCAGCGGTGAACCTGCACATCACCGGGGATGAATCGAGTTCATCCCGTGGTGACGGCGGCGATCATTGGGCGGTCTCGGCCAGATCGCGCAGGTATTGGAATATTTGACGGTAAGCTTTCGGCGGCTTGTTAGCGGCTTTCTCTTTCTGTGCGTTACGCACCAGCGAGCGCAGCTGCTGACGATCGGCTTCCGGATACAGCGCCAGGATCGGCGGGATCGCATCATCGCCTTCTTCCACCAGGCGGTCACGCAATGCTTCCAGCTTGTGGAACAGCGAAACCTGTTGGTTATGGCGGTTCTTCAGCTTGTCGAGCGCGGTCTGAATCGGCTCTATGTCGCGGGCACGCAGCATCTTGCCAATCAGTTGCAACTGACGACGGCGGCCTTCTTTCTTGATCTTCTGCGCCAGTTCAATCGCAGCGCGCAAATCTTCATCCAGCGGGATGCGTTCCAGCGCGTTCTTACCCAGCTCGACCAGTTCGACACCCAGGTCTTTCAGCGCTTCGGCATCACGTTTAATTTCACTTTTACTGACCCAGATAATCTCGTCATCTTCCTCGTCAATGTTCTCCGGGACATCGTCGAGCCAGTCTTCAGGCTGTTTGTTCATGGTAGGCTCCGTTAAAAAGAGGCTAATCCTAACAGGTTGCCGGCTTTATGCGAAATTCCACGCGGTTCCTGTTAGACTCAAAAGCATAAATCTCATGATTTTTGCGCGTGACTCCGCGCGCAACCACGCCGCCACGGCACTTTTCTCAACGATTTTCTGATTAAGTATGGCAGATTGATGAAAGTAGTCACTCAAGTTGCAGAACAGCGCAAGGCGCTGGAACAGGCCGTCTCACAGGCTTTGGAACTGGCGCGCGCCGGCTCCGATGCGGCAGAAGTTGCCGTGACCAAATCAACCGGTATCAGCGTCAGCACCCGCTTCGGCGAGGTGGAGAACGTTGAGTTCAACAGCGATGGTGCGTTGGGCATTACCGTCTATCATCAGCAACGCAAAGGCAGTGCTTCTTCTACCGATCTCAGCCCGGATGCCATTGCCCGCACCGTGCAGGCGGCGCTGGATATCGCACGCTATACCTCGGTGGATCCGCATGCCGGTCCGGCAGAGAAAGACCTGTTGGCGTTTGAAGCACCGGATTTGGACTTGTTCCACCCGGCAGAGCTGGACGCCGATCGCGGTATCGAACTGGCTGCTCGCGCCGAACAGGCGTCACTGGCGGCGGATAAACGCATCACCAACACTGAAGGCGGCAGTTTTAACAGCCACTACGGTATCAAGGTGTTCGGCAACAGCCACGGCATGCTGCAAAGCTATTGCTCGAGTCGACATTCATTGTCGAGCTGTGTGATTGCCGAGCAGGGCGGTGATATGGAGCGTGATTACGCCTATACCATCGGCCGTGCCATGAGCGATCTGGAAAGCCCTGAATGGGTGGGCCAGGAATGTGCCCGTCGCACTTTGTCGCGTCTGGCACCGCGCAAGCTGTCGACCATGACCGCCCCGGTCCTGTTCGCCTCGGAAGTGGCGACCGGTCTGTTCGGCCACCTGGTTGGTGCCATCAGCGGCAGCAGTGTCTATCGTAAATCGACCTTCCTGCTGGATTCGTTGGGCAAGCAGATCCTGCCGGACTGGCTGACCATCGAAGAGCATCCGCACCTGCTGAAAGGGCTGGCTTCCACGCCGTTCGACAGCGAGGGTGTACGTACCCAACGGCGTGACATTGTTAAAGATGGCGTGCTGCAAACCTGGCTGATGACCAGCTACGCGGCGCGCAAGCTCGGCATGCACAGCACCGGCCATGCGGGCGGCATCCACAACTGGCGTATTGCCGGGCAGGGTAATGACTTTGCCGGCATGCTCAAGCAGTTGGGTACCGGCCTGGTGGTTACCGAGCTGATGGGCCAGGGTGTCAGCGGCATTACCGGTGACTACTCACGCGGTGCTGCCGGTTTCTGGGTGGAAAATGGGGAGATCCAGTATCCGGTCAGTGAGATCACCATCGCCGGTAACCTGAAAGACATGCTGCGTAATATTGTCAGCGTGGGCAGCGATATCGAAACCCGCAGCAATATCCAGTGCGGTTCCGTATTGTTGCCGGACATGAAAATCGCCGGTCAGTAATCTCTGCTACGGCTGGCCGCTTCGGTTGCCAGCCGCATCTCTCTCCTTTCCTTCCCCTGTTTTAACCTTGCTTACAAATCTTCGGTTTCGGTTTTCAGCGCCCTTGCCTATGGTTAGGCTGGGTCAAATAAAACAATAACCGGAAGGTGAGCAAGCATGTCGAACAAACTGAAAGCGCTGTTGGCGTTGGCGCTGCTGGGTGCCAGTACACTGGCGGTCGCGGCCGATCTGGCCGACGATATGGATACCATCGCAGGCAATTACAAAAAGGTGCTGAGCACCGATTCCACGGATACTCTCAAACAAAGCCTGCAGAATATGCGTGCCGCGGCGGTAGATGCCAAGCAAAGCAAGCCGCCGAAAATGGAAGACAAAGCCAACGATAGCCCAGAGATAAAAGATTTTCACCACGGACTGGATACGTTGATCGGCCAGATCGATCAGTCGCTGGCGCTGGCCAACCAGGGCAAGCTGGCAGAAGCCAAACAGGTCGCGCAGGGCTTCAAGCAAACTCGCGACACCAACCACAATAAATTCCGTTAAGCCCTTTCGCGCCGTTCTGAAGCCAGATAGCAGGACGGCGCCTGCCCCAGCACGCGGCGAAACATGGTTGCAAACGCCGCGCTGCTTTCATAACCCAATTCCAGAGCCACCTGCGTAACGCTACTGCCTTCGGCCAATTGGGCCAGCGCCAACACCACGCAGGCCCGCTGGCGCCATTGTGAGAATGACATGCCGGTTTGATCCCGGAACAAGCGGCTGAAGCTGCGGATACTCATATACAGGCGTGTAGCCCACACCTGCGGTGAGTCGTGCGCGTCGGGCTGTTGCAGGAATCTCTGGCACAGTTCCCCCAGTCGTCGATCGGCAGGCAGCGGGATGTGCAGCGGCAGGGACTGCAACTGGGCCAGCTCATGTAACAGCAAACTGACCAGTGCGCCATCCCGGCCTTGCTGCTGATACTCGAGGGGCATATCGACCGCCGCCATCAACAGTTGGCGCATCAGCGGTGTCACGCTAACCACCTGACAAACCTGAGGTTGAGAGGCCAGTAGCGCCGTCGGTTCAATGTACAGGCTGCGGGTCGTGACGCCGACCATTCTCACCTCGTGCGGCATCTGTGGCGGCAGCCACACCGCCCGCTGTGGTGGCACAAGCCAGTTACCCTGGAGGGTAAAGACGTGCATCACTCCGGTGGCACCATAGAGTAGCTGAGCGCGCCTGTGGCTGTGCATGGGCAACAGATGGCCTGAAGGGTAGTCGGTCCCTATGGCAATCACCGGCCTCGGCACGTGGTCGAGGTCATCAATACGTACGTTGCGCATAAACCCTGTCGTTGTGCAGTTTGGCCGAAACGCAATGATAGTTGGCCTTTCATATAAAGCAAGCCAGTCGCCATCACTCTACTATCAGGGCAGAAAAATAACGCTGCCTTGGTGGCGAGGTATTTTATTGTTGATTGAACCCTCATTATTTTAAACGCCGGGGCGGGGTGGGTTATCTCACCTGTGCAATACAAGAAGTTAATAAGGAATAAATGACTGTTTATTCCAACACCTGAAGCAATAGTTATTCTTTTAATGCTGTGACTATAAGGTGATATTTCATGTATAAGATCGGTGTGATTGGTGGTGGCGCGGCGGGTATTTCTTTTGCGTATAACTTTATTAAGAATAAGTCGATTAATAATTGCAATAAGCATCTTTCGCTGAAGGTTTATGACAAGCAAGGCTTTAATGGTGGTATGGCTTACAGTAGTGACTTCGATAGCCATATCCTCAATATGACGCCGGAGAACATGTCGGCGGATATTTTTGACCGTGCGCACTTTTCTGATTGGATCTCGATGCATTTCCCTCGCTACTGTAAAGACCGCTATCCGCCTCGCTGGGTTTATAAAGACTATCTCGATTTTATTCGTGATATGTCGGTGTTTATGGCGGCTGACAGCAACGTTACGCTGAATTTTATTACCGCTGAAGTCGAAGCGATCGGCTCGCATTCCGGGGGGTATTTGTTGACCACCGCCGGTGGCGCTGCGGAGCAGATGAACGCGTTAGTGTTGTGTTCGGGGCATAATGAAGCGGAAAGTCTGTATCCGATTGATGGCGTTATTGCCTACCAGGCTAATCGGGAATTGCCGGCTATCAGCCCTGCTTCAGCAGTCGGTGTGATTGGCTGTAGTCTGACGGCGATAGACGCGATTATCGAGCTGATTGAACGGGTGGGCGCGAGTGATATATCCGCTTTGTCGCGTTCCGGCTTGTTCCCCAGCGTGCAGCCTGCACTGATGCGCGCACCGCCACCCGCATTCAGGCAACGGCTGGTCCGTTTCGTCGCCGACCATAGCTATATCGACGCCCATCAGTTGGTTCATGTGATTAACGCGGCGTTGGAGCAATACTACCCAGGTCCGGAGCGGCTGACGGTGCTGTCGGCGATGGGGGCCGGTAAGGATTGTTATCGCGATCTGGCTGAAAGCCTGAGCCGGGCGCGCTTCGCCCGTGAGCATATTTGTAGCTACCTGGCCGCTATCCATCCTGCGGTATGTGAGGCTTGGGTAAAAATGGATGAAAATAATCGACAGGTATTTATGCGCTTCTATAATTCGTCCTGGATGCGCAACCGGCACGCCATGCCATTAAAAAATGCCAATAAAATTATCACTGCATTTGAATGCCAACGGCTGCGCGCTTTTGGCGGTGTGATCAATATCGAGAAGAACGATCAAGGCTTTAAAGCTTTTTGCCATAATACGGCGGTACATACCCAATACCTGCTTAATTGCACGGCCCCTTCTTATCAAATGAAACCAAACCGGTTAAACGACACTTTGTTGCAGGGTGGCCTGATGCAAGAAAATATATTTGGTGGCGTGAAGTGTAATCCCCTGACACTAAAAATCCCGGACGAACAGGGCAATGAACAAAACCTTTACTCTCTGGGTGCTCCGGCGAAAGGCGATCTTTTTTATACCTCGGCAATGGAATCCATAACCCGGGATATCAGTAAAATAGTTTTCAATAACAGCATATTTAATACCAAGAAGGCAACAGTATGAAAAACGTAGCGCTATTTGTTGGCAACGATATTTTTTCCTGGTTGGCATGTCAGGACGTTATTAGCGCCTTAAGCAAGGAGTGTACTTTTACGGTTTATTTCCCGCTGGCGAAAGCGTCGGGCCGTTTACAGGAGCCGGCGGTGCGGCAACTGGGGCTTTATGAGCGTCAGGTGTTGAATGACTTCGTCTTTCCCTTTGCCAGCCGACATGCAGATGTCTGCCAGGGGGCTTATCAGGCACCGCAGGTTTTCCTGGCGGATGCCGGGGTGAATGCGCATCGTATTACGGATATCAATGACCGCGCCTTTATCAGCAGCTTGGGCAATATGGATGCGGTGATTTCATTGCGCTGTTATCAGAAGTTTTCTGCCGACTATGTACGGGCTTTCAGCCAGCGCGGTAAATTGCTGTGGAACCTGCATCCAGGGGATTTGCCGCATTATCGCGGCGTCATGACGCTCTTTCGCGCCATGATGAACGGTGAGGAACGCTGCGCATTAACGTTGCACGAGATGGATGAGCAATGGGATGCCGGCCCGGTGATCGCTCGCCAGCCCGCCGAACTGCGCTATGACCTTTCATTTTTGGAAAATATGCTGTTGCTGGGGATCCGTTCCGGCGCCTTTTTGGCGAATCAGTTAATGCGGGTGGGTGAGCGGAAACCGATAACCGTGGAACGGCAAGGCGACTACCGTTATTGGGGTTTCCCGGATGCACAAACCCTGGAACAGGCACAGGCGGTGGGGATTGAACTCGTCGACCATGATGCTATTCGCCGCCATTACCTGGCGTTGTTTGTCGGCGATGAATTCCATGCGTTGGCCGGTCAGTTCGCAGCCGGTTTTGATGATTTCATTCGGGCGCATAGCCATGATTGAGACGCTGGTCATCCTCGGTGCCGGTTTTATTACCGGCATCACCACCATTTTGTTCGGTTTTGGCGGCGGCTTTGTGGTGGTGCCTTTTGTTTATCATTTGGTTGCCGCTTCGGGTGAACAGTCAGGTCAGGCAATGCATATCGCGGTGGCGACCTCGACGGCGGTGATGATCCTGAATTCGGGCTATGCCACCTTCACCAACTGGCGCAGCGGCAACCTGCTGCGTGAAACCATCGTCCCGCTGATCTATTTTATCGGCATTGGCGCTGCGTTGGGGGCTTTTGCCTCCAGCCTGCTGGAAGACGGGGTGGTTAGGCTGCTGTTTGTAATTTATATGCTGGTGACGATCGCAGATTGCCTGTTCAGACAGGGGTTTTTAGTCAAGCCGGCTCGTGCGGTGCTGTCAAAGGCGACCCTGTGGATCGGGGGGCCGTTAATCGGGGTGATTGCCACTATGCTCGGCGTGGGGGGAAGTGTGCTGACGGTGCCTTTATTGCGTCGGCATGGCTACGAAATGAAGCATTGCGTCAGCGCGGCCAATCCGTTGTCGATCCCGGTCGCCGTCATTGGTGCATTGATGTATGTCGGATTGGGCTGGAAGGAAATGACCGGGCCGCAATACCTGGGCTATGTCAATCTCACCATTCTTGGGCTGCTGGTGGCTGCAGGTATTTCGGGGATCCTGTTTGCCAAAAGGTGGTTGCCGAAGGTCAACGACAGGCTGCATGCCAGAATTTACGTGTTGCTGTTGATCCTGGTTTTGATCGCCATCAGCTTGTAAGACACAGACAGAAAGGGCGGTAAGGTACCGCCCCGATAACCACTTAGCGGTGGTATTCACCCGCCGCTTCCGGCTGGTACAACAGTTCCAGCACTTCGATATGCGCTTCTTCACCGTTTGGCAACTGCCAGGTAATCTGGTTACCTATGTGCATGCCCAGCAGCGCTGCGCCCAGTGGCGCCATCACCGAAAGCTGCTCGTGGCTATCCTTCAGCGAAGCCGGGTAAACCAGCGTACGCACGTGTTCTTCTGCCGTATGCAGGTCGCGGAAACGCACGCGGCTGTTCATGGTCACCACGCTGGCTGGGATCTGGGACGGCGGCAGGATTTCGGCGCGATCCAGCTCGATGTTCAGCGCAGCGGCGACATCGGTGTTGGCATAGGCCGGTTGTGCCAATAGCGCATCCAGGCGCTCCGCATCCAGCTCATTAATAGTAATGGTTGGTTTGGTCATTCCACTCTCCAGTCAAATCAAAGGGCGCAGGTTTGAATTGACCCCAAGAAGTTGGACAATTTAAATTTATGTCGCACTCAAGGCCTGCGTTCTGTATTCCACGGGACT
>NZ_MCGS01000038.1:0-58079 GCF_002607755.1 Serratia sp. BW106 | reverse complement strand
ACTTCTTGGGGTCAGTTCACAAGCCACGCCCCGACAGCATCAGTCTTCCAGCAACCACCATACCGCTTCGAACGGTCGCAGGGTGGTGGCCTGCGGCTGGACAGGCGCGTCGGCGTAGTTGCTCATCAGCGGACGCCACAAATCGGACGGTTCCACGCCTTCTGCCTGCCAGGCCAGCGGCTCGCGGCTGAGGTTGGCCACCACCAGCAGGCGTTGGCCATTCCAGCTCCGTTGATAGCACCACAATGCCGGGTGCGAAGGAGCCAGATCGCGATAGTCGCCATGGGTCAGCAGCGGATACTGCTTACGCAGGGTGATTAACTGGCGATAGGCGTAAAACACCGAATCCAGATCAGCCAGCGCCGCTTCGGCGTTGATCTGCGGGTAGTTTTCCGCGCAGCCAATCCACGGCGTACCCTGGGTGAAACCGGCGTTCGGCGCGGCGCTCCACTGCATCGGCGTGCGGCCGTTATCGCGTGATTTGCTGGCCAGGATCGCCAGCAGCTCGGCGTCACTTTTGCCCTGGGCGCTGAGTTCGGCGTACATGTTCAGGCTTTCCACATCGCGATACTGCCCGATGCGGCTAAAGCCCGGGTTGGTCATGCCGATCTCTTCGCCCTGATAAATATAAGGCGTGCCCTGCATGCCATGCAGCACCATCGCCAGCATTTTGGCGGCCGGTACCCGCAGTTCGCCTTCATCGCCGAAGCGTGAAACGATGCGCGGCTGATCGTGGTTACACCAAAACAGCGCGTTCCAGGCCTGATTGTGCATGCCCTGCTGCCAGTGGCGGAAAATCTGCTTGAGCTCGACATAATCGGGTGCCGCCAGGGTCCATTTTTCGCCACCGGCATAGTCCACCTTCAGGTGGTGGAAGTTGAAGGTCATCGACAGCTCTTCACCGCTCTGCGCCGCGTACTGCCGGCAATGCTCCAGCGTGGTGGAAGACATTTCCCCTACGGTCATCAGGCCGCGCGGCTGGAACACGTCGCGGCTCATTTCCTGCAAAAACTCATGAATGCGTGGGCCATCGGTGTAGAAACGGCGGCCGTCACCCTGACTATCTGACGGGAAATCCTGCTGCTTGGAGACCAAATTGATCACGTCGAGACGCAGGCCGTCGACGCCTTTGTCGGCCCAGAACTGACACACTTTCTTCAGCTCTTCGCGCACCGGTGGGTGCTCCCAGTTGAGATCTGCCTGTTCGGTGGCGAACAGGTGCAGATAATACTGGCCGCTGTCGGCGTGCCATTGCCAGGCGTTACCGCCAAACTTGGAGCGCCAGTTGTTCGGCAGGGCGTCACCTTCGCCGTCGCGCCAGACATAAAACTGACGGAATGGGCTGTCAGGATCCTGCGAGGCTTGGAACCACGGGTGCTCGGTCGAGGTGTGGTTGAACACCATGTCCATCACGATGCGGATGCTGCGCTGGTGGGCGGCGGCAATCAGACGGTCGAAATCCTCCATGGTGCCGTAGGCCGGGTCGATGGCGCAGTAGTCTGCCACGTCATAACCGTTGTCCACCTGTGGGGAGACATACACCGGCGTCAGCCAGATGGCATCGATCCCCAGCTCCTGCAGATAGTCCAGCCGCTCCGTCACACCGGCCAGATCGCCGTAGCCGTTACCGGTGCTGTCCTGAAAACTCTTCGGGTAGATTTGGTAGATGACACCGTTTTGCCACCAGGGGATTGGATTGCTCATAGTAATACCTTTGACTTGTGACAACGGGCCCGGCGTACCGGGCCCCTACATTTCAATCAGACCGGCAGCTCACCGCGGCTGGCTTTGCGTTTGTAGACCATGATGGTCAGCACCAGTGGGATCACCACGGCAACCAGGATCGCCACCGTGTAAATCATCCAGAACTGCGGTTTGATCGACAGGATGCCCGGCAAACCACCGACACCGATGCCGTTAGCCATCACGCCGTCCAGGCCGCAGATCAGCCCGGCAAAGGCGGAACCGATCATCGCGCACAGCATAGGGAAGCGGTACTTCAGGTTGATCCCGTACATCGCCGGTTCGGTGACGCCGAGGTAGGCCGAAATTGCCGCCGGCACCGAGATTTCACGTTCGTTGGCCTTGCGGCTGACAATGATAATGCCCAGCACCGCCGAAGCCTGCGCAATGTTGGACAGTGCAATCAGCGGCCAGACCGGGGTGCCGCCCATGCTTTGGATCATCTGCATATCGATGGCCAGCGTGGTCTGATGCACGCCGGTGATCACCAGCGGTGCGTACAGGAAACCAAACAGCGCGGCGCCAATTGGTGCGAAGCTGCCGGTCATCACGGCTTTTACCGCCCAGGCTACGCCATCGCCAATCATACGGCCGAATGGCCCGATAAATGCGTGTGCCAGGAACACCGCCAGCAGCAGTGAAACTACCGGCACCACTACCAGGTACAGGTAATCCGGCACGATCTTTTTCAGCCGGGTCTCAATCCAGCCCAGTGCCATACCGGCCAGCATGGAAGGGATTACCTGCGCCTGATAGCCGACTTTCTGAATGGTGAACCAGCCGAAGTTCCATACTTCCGGGATCTGCTGACCAAGCTGATAGGAGTTCATCAACTGCGGGGACACCAGCGTGATGCCCAACACGATACCCAGCACTGGCGTACCGCCCATTTTTTTCACCGTTGACCAGCAGATGGCGACCGGCAGGAACATGAAGATGGCTTCACCGAGCAACCACAGGAAGTCGTAGATGGTTTTCCACGCTGGGTGCATCTGCGCCAACGTTTGGCCGCCGGACATCGGGATGTCGCCGATCACGTTACGGAAACCGAGGATCAAACCGCCGCTGATTAAAGCAGGCAGCAGGGGGAAGAAGATTTCGGCGAAGTGCGAGATGGCGCGTTCGCTCCAGGTCATGTTCTGGCGCGCCGCCACCTTGGCCTGCTCTTTATCGGCTTCATTGACGCCGGTGGTGGCGATCAGGGCCTGGTAGTAATCCCCAACCTCGGGGCCGATCACCACCTGGAATTGCCCGGCGTTGGTGAAGCAGCCTTTGACCATCGGCAACTCTTCGATTTCTTTCGGTTTGGCCAGAGCTGGGTCATTGAGAACAAAACGCAGCCTGGTAATGCAGTGGCTGACGGTCGCGATATTCTCGCGCCCGCCCACCAGCACAATCAGGCGATCGATATCCTGCTGTTTTACTTTGCTCATTATTAGATACCTTTCTTGGTATGGGACTGCCGCAGAGGTGTTGTCGGAGTAATGATCAAAGCTTAGTCACTCCGCTTTTTTTATGAAATGGGAACGTTCCCGGTTTGGGGCGAGGATCACAAAACGATAAAAAATGACCATTTATGCGGCGGGGGAATTTGAGAGCCGGCCGAAACATCCGGAAATATTATCTTGAACAAGGGCATTGGCGGCTATAATGTCACCCTTAACAATCAATAAGTTGATTGTGATTAGTGGCACTCATTACTCCAATACGTTATGTGAGTGTTGCTACCACGTACTTTTTTCAAGGAAGAATGATGACTTTGACACTGCCTCGATTGCTTATTGCCTTCACCGCACTGTTGCTGAGTGCCTGTACCAGCCAAAAAAGCAGCCCGGAACGCCACGCCAAGCAGGCGATTTATCAAATGGCGCGAGAGGATTTTTCCCCAGAAATACGAACCCAAATTCCGGACTCGATAAAAGCCTCTATTCCGTTCTTTGACCAGTTCTATCAAATGGGGAAGGCCGATCGGGCCAAGGGATTGACGCGCCAGCAGGCAGAACAGCAGGAAGCCTATTTCCGCAGCCCTGAATTCCTCAGCGACGTGGGGAAGAAAGGGAAATTTATCAATCAGGAATATTCAGTGGATAACCCGCAAAAACAGCGGCAGATCCTGCTGGATTCCGCCGTGGCTACTTACTGGGATGGCTATGACGGCCGGCCTTGAGGGGAGGCTATCACACCACCTAAACACACCCGCCCTCAGGCGAGTTGGCTAGGCACGATGATCTGGCGGATGCCCTGTTCGCCGCTGAGTTGGCCCAGCAACTGTTGGGCGGCCTGCAGCCCGGCAGTGCCGTAGCCCAGATCAACTGAAAACGTCTCGGGGAACAGGAAGTTAAGCAGCGGGGTATTACCGATACCGCATACCTGCAGCGGGGCAATATGCTGTTGTTGCAGGTATTTAATCGCGCCGAGGGCGATGGTATCGGAGGCGCACACCAGCGCGGTGGTCCGGGCATCGATGGCCGAGGCGGCCAACTGGAAGCCACTCTGATAGCTCAGTTCACCCAAGGCCACGCTCGGGGTAATTTGCTGCTGGCGACAGGCGTCGAGGTAGGCCTGGTGGCGGCGCATACCGGTGGTGGCGTCCGACAGTTGCACCCCCAGGTAGCTGATATGTCGGTGGCCCTGCTGTTGCAGGCGATCCATCAGCAGCCGTACGGCGCCGTCGTCGTCGTAGCAAACCGAAGAAAAGCCCTCGTATTCGCGTGCCAGCACCACCATTTTATCCTGCCATGGGCTGAGCATGGCCGCCGTCAGGCCGGTGAAGCCGAACAGGATCACCCCGTCGACGTTGCGCTGCTGCAAGACGTGCAAATGTTCTTCCACCAGCCGGGTTTCGAACTGGCTTTCCATCACGATCGGGTCGAAGCCGTGCTGATACAGCAGCGGCAACATGGTGCGTACGGCCTGATTTTCGGACGGCGAATCGAGACGGGAAACGATAATCCCCACCACTTTGTCGCTCTGGCCGCGCATGGCACGTGCCGACTTGGACGGGGTAAACCCCTGCTGACGGATCACCGCTTCCACCCGTTCGCGGGTCTGCGGGCTCACGCTGCCTTCATTGTTCAACACACGTGATACGGTGGATTTACCTACGCCGCTCAGGCGTGCGATGTCCTTGATGGTCAGCCGGTTTTGCATGGTTTAATTTTCGTTGAGGTTAAAAGGCGTAAACTGGCGGCCTACGCTGAATGCCCGTCAGCATAGCCTATTTTCCGCAACGGATCTTGGCGCTGTGCAGGGATTTACGTACTGCGCTGAACGGCCGCTCTTGTCGTTTGATCTTTTCATTTACCGGAGGTTATCAACCGTATGGATCCCGATCCGACCCCGTTAGACCCTGACTCGGCTCCCCGGTAAAACCTGCCCGCTTTGCGCTGCTGTTTTACCGGTGAAGTAATAAACGGTAACCGGTAGCGCGCGCCCGTCGCTCGCTCCTGCTGCTATAAAAAAAGACAAGGATCTGCCCAGACAGAGGCTTTTTGGCGTGTCCAAAAACCCGGCTGGGGGCGATCCCGCGTTCACCCGCTGCCGTGAGGCAATGGGCGACGAGGTGCAAAAAATGAAACTAAAAAACATCCCCCGTCAGCTGCTGGGCCTGCTCAGCCGCAATTTACCGCGCCGTTTGGTGCACCGTGACAGCCTGTTGGATAGCCTGGGCGGCAAAGCACAGGGGTTGCCCGCCGGTCTGGCACAGCAGCGGCTGGAATGCGCTGCGGCTGATACCACCGAGCTTTACCTGCGTTTCCACAGCCACCCGGAAGGCATGACCGCCCATGAGGCGGAACGGGTGCGTGAACGCTGCGGTGAGAACGTGATTGACGATCAGCAGCAAGAGGCCTGGTGGCAGCACCTGTGGCACTGCTATCGCAACCCGTTCAACCTGCTGCTGACCGCGCTTGGCATGATCTCTTATGCTACCGAGGATCTGACCGGTGCACTGGTGATCGCCCTGATGGTGGTGATCTCCACGCTGCTGAATTTCATTCAGGAAGCGCGATCCAACAAGGCGGCAGACGCGCTGAAGGCGATGGTCAGCAATACCGCTACAGTAATTCGTAGTGACGCATTGACCGGTAAAAGCGAACATCTGGAACTGTCGATCTCGCAACTGGTGCCGGGCGATATCATCAAGTTGTCGGCAGGCGACATGATCCCGGCGGATCTGCGCGTGTTGTCGGCCAAGGATCTGTTTATCAGCCAGGCGGCGCTGACCGGCGAGTCGCTGCCGGTCGAGAAAGTCGCCGAGCTGCGCGGGCAGGTGGAGGATCCGCTGGAATGCCAAAACCTGTGCTTTATGGGCACCAACGTAGTGAGCGGCACCGCGCTGGCGATGGTGATTGGCACCGGCGGCGACACCTACTTCGGCCAGCTGGCGCAGCGCGTTATCAGTCAGGATCAGCAACCCAATGCCTTCCAGAGCGGGATCAGTAAAGTCAGTTGGTTGCTGATCCGTTTCATGCTGGTGATGACGCCAATTGTGCTGTTGATCAATGGTTACACCAAGGGCGACTGGTGGGAAGCGGCGCTGTTCGCGCTGTCGGTGGCGGTGGGGCTGACCCCGGAAATGCTGCCGATGATTGTCACTTCTACCCTGGCGAAAGGGGCGGTGAAACTGTCCAAACAGAAAGTGATCGTCAAGCGTCTGGACGCCATTCAGAACTTTGGCGCCATGGACATTTTGTGCACCGACAAAACCGGTACCCTGACTCAGGACAAAATCGTGCTGGAGCGCCACACCGACGTGTTTGGCGTCGCCAGCGACCGGGTGTTGCATTACGCCTGGCTGAACAGCTTCTATCAAACCGGGTTGAAAAACCTGCTCGATGTGGCGGTGCTGAGCTGCGCGGAACAGAGCCAGCAGCCGGATGCGCTGCAGCATTACCACAAGGTGGATGAGATCCCGTTTGATTTCGAACGCCGTCGGATGTCGGTAGTGGTGGCCAAAGACGCGCAATACCACGAGTTGATCTGCAAGGGTGCGCTGGAAGAGATGCTGGCGATTTGCAGCCACGTGCGGCAGGAAGATGAGGTGATCCCGTTGACCGAGGCGTTGCTGGCACGCATCCGGCGCGTTACCGACGATCTTAACCAGCAGGGGCTGCGGGTGGTGGCGGTGGCCAACAAGATCCTGCCGGCACAGGCTTACGAATATGGCGTGGCCGACGAATCCGATCTGATCCTCGAAGGCTATGTGGCCTTCCTCGATCCGCCAAAAGAGAGTACGGCACCGGCGTTGGCGGCGCTGAAAAACAGCGGCGTAACCGTGAAGATCCTCACCGGTGATAACGAACTGGTGGCGGCCAAGGTGTGCAAAGATGTTGGGCTGGCGGCGGATCACGTGCTGCGCGGCAGTGAAATCGAACAGATGAACGATGAGCAGCTGGCGCAGGCGGCGGCGCGTACTACTGTGTTCGCCAAGCTGACGCCGCTGCATAAGGAACGGATCGTCAAGCTGCTGCGTCAGCAGGGCCACGTGGTGGGCTTTATGGGCGACGGCATCAACGATGCACCGGCGCTGCGCGCGGCGGATATCGGTATTTCCGTCGATTCCGCGGTGGATATCGCCAAGGAGGCGGCGGACATTATCCTGCTGGAAAAAAGCCTGATGGTGCTGGAGCAGGGGGTGATCGAAGGCCGTCGCACCTTCGCCAACATGCTCAAATATATCAAGATGACCGCCAGCTCCAACTTCGGTAACGTCTTCAGCGTGCTGATTGCCAGCGCCTTTTTGCCGTTCCTGCCGATGTTGCCGCTGCACCTGCTGATCCAGAACCTGATGTATGACATTTCGCAGATCGCCATTCCGTTCGACAACGTCGATGACGATCAGATCACTCAGCCGCAGCGCTGGAACTCCGGTGATATTGGGCGCTTTATGGTGTTCTTTGGGCCGATCAGTTCGATCTTTGACGTGCTGACCTTCAGCCTGATGTGGTGGGTATTCAAGGCCAACACGCCGGAAATGCAGACGCTGTTCCAGTCCGGCTGGTTCGTTGAAGGGCTGCTGTCGCAAACGCTGATTGTGCATATGATCCGCACGCGTAAAATTCCGTTTATTCAGAGCCGTCCTTCGTGGCCGCTGTGCATCATGACCCTGGTGGTGATTGCCACCGGTATCGGCCTGACCTTCTCGCCGCTGGCCGGTTTCCTGCAGTTGCAGGCGCTGCCGCTCGGTTACTTCCCGTGGCTGGTGTTGATCCTGACTGGTTATATGGTGCTGACCCAGTGCGTGAAAGGCTGGTTTGTACGCCGCTACGGCTGGCAGTAATTCCCACGCCCCTCTTGCGTCCGCAGGAGGGGCATTTGTGATCCAACCCGGCTTTTCACCCTCGCTGTTGGACATCTGCCCTGTGCTCAGTCTTTATTTATAGCTTCGCTGTTTTTATTGATTTTTTTCCTCTGAGGAATTTCTGATGCACAGATCCCTGCGTTATACGCTACTGACTTCATCGTTATTACTTTCCCTGGGCGCGCTGGCGCAGCCGGCCGGTGATTTACCGCTGATGCCCTGGCCGCAGCAGGTGGAACTGACCCAGCCGGCGGGCAGGCTGGTGCTGGATCACCGGCTGTCGATTAACCTGCAGGGCGACGATCTGGCCGATGCGCTGCAGCGCTGGCGGCAACGTATTGAGCTGCAAACCGGCTGGACGCTGGCACCACAGGCAGCAAAAGCCGCAGGCGTGGTGATCAGCGTGAATATCAAAGACAAAGTGGCGGCGCAGCCGCTGCCGGGTAGCGATGAAAGCTATAAATTAACGGTGGCGCCACAGGGCGTTACGCTGACCGCCAATACCCGTTTCGGTGCGCTGCGTGGCATGGAGACCCTGCTGCAGCTGGTGCAGACCGACGGGCAGAACACCTTCCTGTCGCTGGTGAGCATCACCGACGTGCCGCGTTTTCCGTGGCGCGGGGTACTGCTGGATTCAGCGCGTCATTTCCTGCCGCTGGCGGACATCCTGCGCCAGCTTGACGGCATGGCGGCAGCCAAACTCAACGTGTTCCACTGGCACCTGACCGACGATCAGGGCTGGCGCTTTGCCTCTGAGCATTACCCCAAACTGCAACAGCAGGCCAGCGATGGCCAGTTCTACACCCGTGAACAGATGCAGCAGGTGGTGGCCTACGCCACGGCGCGTGGCATCCGGGTGGTGCCGGAAATCGATCTGCCGGGCCATGCTTCCAGTATCGCCGTGGCTTACCCGGAGTTGATGAGCGCGCCGGGGCCGTACACCATGGAGCGCAAATGGGGCGTACACCAACCGACGCTCGATCCCACCCGTGAGGAAGTTTATCAATTTGTCGACGCCATCATTGGCGAACTGGCGGCGATCTTCCCCGATCCTTACCTGCATATCGGCGGTGACGAGGTTGATGCCAGCCAGTGGAAGCAATCAAAAACCATTCAGGCCTTTATGCAGCAGCATCAGTTGGCGGACACCCACGCGCTGCAGGCCTACTTCAACCAGAAGCTGGAAAAAATCCTCGAGCAGCATCAACGGCAGATGGTCGGCTGGGATGAGATTTATCATCCGTCGCTGCCGCGCAGCATTGTCATTCAGTCCTGGCAGGGGCAGGACTCACTCGGGGCCAGTGCACAGGACGGCTATCAGGGCATTCTGTCCACCGGCTTCTACCTCGATCAACCGCAGAGCACGGCCTATCACTATCGCAATGAGATCCTGCCACAGCCGTTGGGGGTAGACACCCAGGTGCAGCCCGATGAAAAAGCGCAGAGCTGGCAGTTCAGCATGCCACGGCTGAAGGGCAGCGTAGTGGAAGGCAGTTTTACCCTGATTGAAGGGAAGCAGGGTTGGCGCGGCTTTATCGATTTCAAAGGTAAATCCCGCCGCGCCTTGCAGGATGTCGTCTGGCATTCACCGCAGCAGGTGAGCTTCCGTGTCGATACCTGGATGGGTGAGACGCGTCCGGTGTTCACGTTGGTGCAGGACCAACTCAGCGGGTATACGCTGGTGGGCAACGTGCGTTACCCGACCAGCGGCAGCCGGCTTGCGGCGATCCCGGAGGGCAAGATGCCGGTGGTGCCGGATGCGAAGCAGCAGGCCAATATTCTCGGTGGCGAGGCGGCGCTGTGGGCGGAGAACATCAGGGTGCCGATCCTCGATCTCAAGCTGTGGCCGCGTGGGTTTGCGGTGGCGGAGCGTTTGTGGTCGGCACAGGATGTGACCGATGAAAATAACATGTACCGGCGGCTGGCGGCGGTTGATGCCTGGTCGGTGGTCTCGGTGGGCTTGCAGCAGCATGCAGAGACCGCCCGCGAATTCACCCGGCTGGCGAACAGCGTGCAGATCGCGCCGCTGCAAACCCTGGCCGAGGCGGTGGAGCCGGGCCAGTACTACACCCGCCAGCACCTGAAATTCAAGGCCGGCAATTACCACCAGTTCGAACCGCTGAATCGCTTTGCCGACGCACTGCCACCGGAGAGTAATGCGGTGCGTGAGATGGGCCGACAGGTTGCGGCGTTAGTGAAAGATCGCAATGACCGGGCGGCAGCACAGGCGCTGCGTGAGCGTTTGCAACGCTGGCAGTTGAATACCGCGCCGGTGAAAACGGTGATTGCCGGTAACCGGGTGATGCAGGATCTGGCACCGGTGGCGCAGGATGTCGGTTCGTTGTCCGCACTGGGGCTGATGCTGTTGGAGCGTTATCAGCAGGGCAAGCCGTTGAGCCAGGCCGAAGCCGGGCAGATACAGCAGCAACTGGATGCGGCGGCGCAAATACGCGACGAAGTGGTGATTGCGGCGGTTTACCCGCTGGAGGCCTTGCTACGCGCCAGCGCGATCGAATGAGGTCAGTATCGTTGGGCTCAGCATGCGTAGGGGCTCCACATGCTGAGCCCTAAAAAAACTACAGCTGCAACGGTGGCAACTGTTTGAAAATGCTGACCAGCCCTTCGCCCCAGCCTTTGCGGATAGCGCTGAAATGCGGATGATCTTCGGTGATGCGGTACTGCTGTGCGCTGCTGAAACTGTCGCGTGGGTAAATCATCACGTCGAGCGGCAGGCCGACCGACAGGTTGCTGCGCAGCGTGGAGTCGAGAGAGATCAGCGCGCACTGCATCGCCTGTTCCAGTGGAGTGTGGTAATTCAGCACCCGATCGATAATCGGTTTGCCGTATTTGCTTTCACCAATCTGGAAATAGGGCGTATCGCGGGTGGCTTCGATAAAGTTGCCCTGCGGGTAGATATGGAATAACTGCATCTCCTCGCCATGGATCTGGCCGCCGAGCAGCAGGCTGCAACTGAAGTCGGTAGTGCTGCCGCTTTGCTGGGCTTCGCTGTCGCGTTGGATCACTTCTCGCACCGTTTCACCCACCAGGGTGGCGGCTTCGTACATGCTGGGGGCATTCAGCAGGTTGGGGCGCTCGGCGTCCTTGCAGCGGCGCTGCAGCAGGCTGATGATGCTTTGGGTCGTCGCCAGATTGCCAGCGCTTTGCAGCACCAGCATGCGTTCGCCATCCTGCTGGAACACGTGCAGTTTACGGAAGGTGGAGATATGGTCCACTCCGGCATTGGTGCGTGAATCAGAAGCAAAGACCAGCCCGGATGCCAAGCGCATGGCCACACAATAGGTCATTCCACAATCCCTCAAAACAAGACTGGCACGCCGCCAAACGCCAGCGTGCCGTAAACCTTCACCTTCGGCAAGAGGCTATTGTCCGGTGGGCATCATCTGCACTTCGGCCATGGTCTGCATATTCTCGCAGCCGCCGCCGAGTCGCATGCCACGTACCGGGCAGGCGTCCAGATAGTCGATGCCCACCGCCAGCTTAAGGTGTTGATTCGGCAGGCGAGTGTTATTGGTGACGTCAAAACTGTGCCAGCGTTCGTCTACCCAGGCTTCTGCCCAGGCGTGGGTAGCCACGTGCGTTGAGTCCTCGCTGTAGAGATAACCGCTGACATAGCGCGCCGGAATATTCAGGCTGCGGCAACAGGCCAGGAACACGTGGGTATGATCCTGGCAGACGCCGGTACCGGTCGCGAACGCTTGAGCCGCGCTGTCGGTGACGCTGGTAGAGCCCGGGGTGTAAGGCATTTTCAGCAGCAGTTCGCCCATCAGATTTTCCAACCCTTCCAGCACCGCCTGCGGTTGATAGTAGCGCAGGGCGAACGCCTGGATCGCACTGTCGGGCTGGGTCAGCGGGCTGTGGCGCAGGAACACCAGCGGTGACAGATGCCCCATCACCTGATCCTCTACGCCATCTTCTATTTCCACCACGCCGTTGGCCTGAATGGTGATCGCCTGATGCGGATGATCCAGCGTCAGTACGTGCAGTACGTTGCCGAAGGCGTCGGTGGTACATACCGCATCTTCCGGCAGCGTCAGTTGCCAGGAGATGATGCGCTGGTGCTGCGAATTCTGTGGCGTCAGACGCAGATACTGGGTGCTGCGCTGCACCTGCTGGGCGTAGGTATAATGGGTATTGTGCTCAATGTTAAGTTTCATTGTGCCTCCAGATAAGTGTGATGGATGCTCTCCGCAATGCCGCCAATCTGCCCGAGAAACGCGTCCAGCCAGTCGTTCAGGCCGACCTGGTTCAGATCCTTCATGCTGCTGAAACGCAGTTCGGCGTGCAGCGTGTGTGCCAGTCGGCGTGGCTGATTCGAACGGTTGCCGCCAATCTGTTCCAGTTGCTGCACCATATCGCCGACGCAGGCCAGCAGGGAGCGCGGGATTTCGTTACGCAGGATCATCAGTTCGGCAATGGTGTCGCGGCTGAGCTGTTGCTTGTAGATGCTGTGATAGGCCTCGCGCGCGCTGACTGCCCGCAGCAGCGTGTCCATGCGGTAATACTCGCGCACCGGGTCGCCGTCGCTGTCCATTAGCGCGTTCTTCACCCCCAGCAGGCGGGCGGTGCTGTCGGCCCGCTCCAGCAGAGTGCCGAGGCGGATAAAGCACATCGCGTCGCTGCGCAGCAGGGTGCCGAACATCGCGCCGCGAAACAGGTGCGAACGTTCTTTCACCCAGTCGAAGAAGGCATCCGCCCCCACCGAGCCGATGCCCTGGCGGCGGATCAGCTTCATCTCGATCCAGGTGGCGTTAATGCACTCCCAAACCTCGGAAGACAGGCTGCCGCGCACCGCATGGGCATTGTTCCAGCCCATCTGCAGACAGCTGTAAATGCTGCTGTGGTTGCGGCTGTCGAGCGCAAAAAAGCTCACCAGATTGGCCATGGTCAGGTCAGGATAGGCGGCGGCGTACAACTGACCGGTACTGGTCAGATTGAGCGGCACCTGCAGATCCTGATCTTCGCTGTCACGGATCGGCATCATCGACAGCTTGTTGGTGACGTCGAGCACCCGGGCGATGCTTTCTGCCCGCTCCAGATAGCGGGCCATCCAATAGAGTTCACTGGCAGTTCGGCTCAGCATGCGTCGTCCTCCAACACCCAGGTATCCTTGGTTCCCCCGCCTTGCGACGAGTTGACCACCAGTGAGCCCTGCGCCAGCGCCACGCGTGTCAGGCCACCGGGCACCAGCCGAATTTCCGCCCCGCTGAGGGCAAACGGCCGCAAATCGATATGCCGTGGTGCCAGGCCGTCGTTGACGAAGGTCGGGCAGGTCGACAGCGCCAGCGTGTTTTGCGCAATGTAATTGTGCGGTTTGGCCAGCAGCAGGGTGCGGAAGTGGGCGATTTCGTCTTTGCTCGCCGCCGGGCCGATCAGCATGCCGTAACCACCGGCACCGTGGACCTCTTTCACCACCATCTGTTCCAGATTCGCCAGCACGTAAGACAGCTCATTTTTGTGACGGCATTGCCAGGTCGGCACGTTATTGAGGATCGGTTCTTCCTGCAGATAGAAACGCACCATGTCCGGTACGTACGGATAGATCGACTTGTCGTCGGCCACGCCGGTACCTATGGCATTGGCCAGCACCACGTTGCCGGTGCGATACACCGACAGCAGCCCCGGCACACCGAGCATCGAGTCCGGGCGGAACGCCAGCGGATCGAGGAAGGCGTCATCTACCCGACGGTAGATCACGTCCACCTTGCAAGGCCCGGCGGTGGTGCGCATAAAGACCGCGCCGTCCTTGACGAACAGATCGGCACTTTCCACCAGTTCAACCCCCATCTGCTGCGCCAGGAAGCTGTGTTCGAAATAGGCGCTGTTAAAGCGGCCCGGCGTCAGCACCACCACGGTGGGATCGTTAATCGGTGAGCTTTCACGCAGGGTTTGCAGCAGGTGTGACGGGTAGCGTTCTACCGGTGCGATGCGCTGCTGGGCGAACAGCTCCGGGTACAGACGCATCATCATCTTGCGGTTTTCCAGCATGTAGGACACGCCGGACGGGGTGCGCAGGTTGTCTTCCAGCACGTAATACTGGCCGTCGCCGCTGCGCACCATATCTACGCCAACGATGTGCGCGTAAATATTGCGGTGCAGGTCGACCCCTTGCATGCAGGGCTGGTACTGATCGTTGGCCAGCACCTGTTCTGCCGGAATGATCCCGGCTTTCAGAATATGCTGTTGATGGTAAATATCGTGCAGAAAGGCGTTGAGCGCCTGGACGCGCTGGCGAATACCGCGATCGAGCATCGCCCATTCGTCGGCAGGAATGATGCGCGGCACGCTGTCGAACGGGATCAGCCGTTCTGCGCCATCATCCTCACCATAAACGTTAAAGGTAATACCCACCCGGTGAAACAGCAGTGCAGCCTCTTCCCTTTTGCGCTGAATGGCCTTTTGATCGGCCTGTTGCAGCCAATGCCAGTAAGCTTCGTAGTGGCCCCGGTGTTTACCCTCAGCCAGAAGCATCTCATCAAAAAACGGTGAAGCGGACAGATCGATATTCAGCATCGTCACCTCGTCGACATTGCAGGCTGTAAACCGATCCAGCATAAAATGTGCCAAGGTGATAAAGGGGCGTAAATGGCGCGAAAACACCGGGTTGCGGCGTGAAATAGCCCGCTTTCGGTGCAGCCGACCCGGCCACCGCCTTAAAACGGGGCAAAACTGCGGCGCGTGCCTCAAACTCTAAACCCAGCAGTGGATGCCTCGAAGACAGAATGAAAAGTGCGTTATAAAATTGAAGTCGTATTTCTAACGTATTAATTTATAAAGTATTCAAGGGACTGATAATGCCGCATGATTTTAATGTTCAGGAGCTGGGACAAAGGGTATTAGCTACAACCAATGAAATCTTTGCTGCCGGTGAACATAACATTCGGGTGCAAATGTTAACCGCCGAGGATTTGGAATGGTGCATTGTGCAGACGCGCCAACAGCCTGAAAATCAGCGTATCCCTTGGGCGTTGAGCGGAGCGGTGCTGGATAATCCCGATGCTTTCAGATTTAGCTTTAAAATTCTGGATGCGGATCAAAGGCCGGCTGGTGCCTGTATATGTCAGTTTTGCCCCGCGACAGGCAATATGCCTGCGGTGCTCAATGTTGAAATGCTGCAAAATTTCCACATCCAAGACTCGTGTCTTGATGGCAATACCTTTCGCTTTGCTCTCTATGCAGCCGTGTTGTTCATGGTCGAAACCCAATGCGTAGGCTTGCGGCTAATATCACCGATCAATGCGAGAGTCGCTGATTACTACATCAATGAACATCACTTTATTGATATCACCTCAGGTGATAATGGCATTCTCTATCGTGATGCACAGGCTTTATTCCAATGGTTTATCGAAGACTCAATCCGTCCAGATTCATCGGCCTCGGTTGATGCTGCACAATATTTGAGCGACAATGATGACCTGCTGACGGGATTATAGGGGGTGATATGGTCATTAAAACTACAGGTCGGATTGTAGCGGAAACTGCTTTCTATGAGCTGGAAGTGTATAAAGCCGAAGGGGAAGGGCTGACAATGGTCAAAACCTATAGCTCTGAGGAGATTAACAGCCTGACGCCACGTGGGAGGGCAATTACCGCCTCACCTGAGGATGTGATAGCGGTTTTGAAACAAGCAGCCAAGCACATTAAACCTCAAAATGATCCGATTATCGAAGCTGCCGGTGGTATCCGTCGAAACCGAACCCATAAGTAATCAGCAATGGCCGCAATAGCGGCCATTAGATTATTCAGTTCAATAATCACCTTTCACATTTCCGGGCGCCCTGGTCTTTATACCTGCAATGATTGCTGTGAAGTGCCGATAGACTGGCGCAGATAATTCAGCAGCATTTGCCGGGTAAAGCGCGGCTCTTCGATCCCGCTGTGCTGCAGAAAATACTTCAGGTTGCTGCAATCCCATTGGTAGGTATTTTGGTAGAGCTGCACCGTCGATTGACCATTCACCATATTGTCCCTGAACAGGCTGAGCAACGGATAGAGCGGCGCATCGCCGTTATGTTCCCACTGCGCCCGCCACTGTTCGAAGGGCAGCGGCCGGAAACGGTAGCCGAATTCGCGCTCCAGCAGGTTGAAGAAGCCCTGCAACGTCAGGTTATTCTGGTGCTGGTGGATCAGGTTGAATTTCTTCCCCAGCGCCTGCGGATTGCGGCTGACATGCGCAATGGCCTGGGTCATATAGTCCACCGTCGTCAGGCCTTCGCGCAGATCCTGCAATGCCGGTAGCGTGCCGCTGGCAATGCAGGTTTTCACCAGCCGTCCCCACCATTGATAACTGGCACTGACGCCGGTTCGGCTGTGGCAGGTGGCGTACCCCAGACGGAAGGTCATCAGCGGTAAACCTTGCGATGCCGCCAGGTCGGCTATTTTCTCCATCACCCATTTGCTGCGTACGTAGCCGATGTCGGTGATCACCGCCGGCAGGTTCTGATCGATATCGTCACTTTCCCGCATCACCCGTTTGCCGGTGTGCAGATGCCCCCAGCTATAGACCGAAATCGTCGACAACAACATCAGCGGCTTGGTGCGCTGGTGGGCGGCAAAGCGAATGATTTCACGCAGGCCCTGCACGTTGTCGCGTTTCATATAAGAATAGGGTTGGATAAAGTTCACCGCGCTCGCCGAGTGATAAATGATATCGACCTGCTGGCTCAGCGCAGCATAGCGCTCGGGTGACAGGGCGAAATCCTGCTCCGCCACGTCACCGGGGACCAGATGGATCCGTGCGCGCTGTTCGGCGGATAAAGCAATCTGATAGCGGGCCAGGATCTCATCGAGTCGTCGTTGAGGGGACTGCTGGTGGCGATCCCGTACCAGGCAATGCAGTTCGGCGCGGGTGGTGGTCAGTAGCTCCGCCAGCAAATGCGCGCCGACAAATCCGGTGGCCCCGGTGAGTAAAATGGCTTTGGGCGAGCTTATTTGCCGCAGGTCATAATCCGGGTTGAAGGTGACGCCCTCGGGCAGCCAGACATCGTCCTGCAGAGCACGCACCGGTTCGCTGTCTACCGTTGGCAGAGCATGGCCGCTGCGCTCATCCAGCGCTTGTGCCAGACGGTTTATCGTTGGGTACTCATAAATATCGCGTACATAGACTTTAATCCCAAGCTGCTGGTCGATGGCCGTCACCAGCTTTGCGGCCAGCAGTGAATGGCCGCCGACGTCGAAAAAGTTGTCGTCGGCACGGATATCGGTCATCCCCAACAGGTTGCGCCAAAGGGTGGCAATGGCTTGCCGACGGCCGGTTAGCGTTTCGGTTACCGTCGGTTGATCCGGGCGGGAGAGGGCCAGCAGGGCGGCCTTATCGGTTTTGCCGTTGGCGTTGATCGGCAGACGTTCCAGCAGCAGGTAGTCGGCGGGCAGAAAGTAGGACGGCAGTGTTTCCTTCAACCGTTGCTTCACGCGTTCGAGTAACTCAGGGGCATTTTTGTCGGCCACCAGAAAGGCCAGAATCTGTTTGTTGGCTGGATCCTGTGGCTGGGTGACGATGGCGACGGCTGCCTTCACGCCTGCAACCTGCGCCATAATGCTTTCTATTTCCCCCAACTCCACCCGATTGCCGCGGATTTTGATTTGGTCGTCGATGCGGCCGAGAAACTGGATACGCTGGTCCGGCAGCCAGCGTGCCCGATCGCCACTGCGATAGAGACGTTTACCGGCGAAATGTGGCGGCGTAATAAATTTTTCGGCAGTGAGCTGCGGGTTATTCAGGTAGCCACGCGCCAGGCAACTGCCGCTGATGTAAAGCTCGCCGGGCTGCTGGTCGCGGACCGGTTGCAGGTTGTCGTCGAGAATGAAGATCTCGGTATCCGCCACCGGTCGGCCGATGGTGGCAGGGGCATGTTGTGTCGCACAGCGGACCGGATTCCAGGTGGCGAAGATGGTCGCTTCCGTCGGACCGTAGTAATCCACCAACGGATAATTTATCCCGCTGAGATCGACCGGGTTGAGTTTTTCCCCGGCGGTAAACAGGTAACTCAGCGCCAGCTTTTCCGGCTGCGGCGCGCTGACGATGTCTGCCACCAGCACCGTGGGGACAAAAGCATGGGTGATCTGGTGGTGCGCAAAAAAGTTGAGCAGGGCAGAGGGTTGCAAGCGGGTCTCTTCATCCGGTAAATACAGCGTGCCGCCGCTGGTCAATGCCGCCCAGATTTCCCACTGCGCCACATCAAAGCCGATGCCGGCCATCAGCGTTGAACGACTTTGGTGATCCACCGCGAATTTTTGGTTATGCCAGAGAACAATATTCAGCAGTGAATGATGCTCAATCATCACTCCCTTGGGGCTGCCCGTGGTGCCGGAGGTGAAAATAATATAGGCCGTTGCATTCCCTTTTGGCTTTATTAATTCAAAGGGCAATAATTCACCTGAGGTTATATTATCAATCACAAGGGGATTTATGCTCGAGTCTTTTATTTCAAAATCGATTGCTAAGTTACTTAATATTATTGTTTTAGACGCACTTTGTCTGACGATATCTTGAATTCTTTTTTCAGGGTATCGGGCATCGATGGGAATATAGCTGGCACCGGCTTTGATAATCGCCAGCATGCCGATCAGTAATTCCGGCGTGCGCAGTGCCACCAGAGGCACATAGTCACCAGGGCTGATACCCTGCTGTTGCAACCGACCACAGAGTTGGTTACTGGCATCATCCAGTTGCCGATAAGTGAGGCGCTTATTGTTACTGACTATCGCCAACTTCTCGGGGAAATAAGCAACCTGTTGGATAAAATGATCCAATACGCTTTGAGCCATGGGTATATTCTCCTGAGATTATTAGTCTGATCAACAAACTACGAAGAGTCATGGCCCGGCCGGGTGAAGAATAATTATAGACGCATTTTTATTATGGGAATGAAAATATATTGAGAATGGAGTTATCTTTATAAAATAACTGGAATAATAATTTTCCTAAAATAAAAACGGCCAGCCGATGGCTGACCGCTGGGCGCGTTAGCGTGGAATTAACGACGAACGGCGATGGCTTCGATTTCGATCTTCACGTCTTTCGGCAGACGGGCAACTTCGACGCAAGAACGGGCCGGGAACGGCGCGCTGTGCTCGGTGAAGAAGCTTTCGTAAGCGGCGTTAACGGTGGCGAAATCGTTCAGATCTTTTACGAAGACCGTGGTTTTCACGATGTCGGCGACTTTCAGGCCGGCAGCTTCAACGATCGCTTTAACGTTTTCCAGTGACTGGCGTGCCTGTGCGGCTACGTCGTCGGCAACGGCGCCGGTTTTAGGATCGACCGGGATCTGGCCGGAAGTGATGATCATGCTGCCCAGATCAACGCCCTGCACGTAAGGACCAATGGCTGCCGGGGCGAGTTCAGTGCTGATAATACGTGACATTTTTTCTCCTGATATACCCTTCGTCTTTCAAACCGCAGCGTTGTGGGCTGCGTGGCTCACCGTAGGGGACGAATAAATTCGTCCCGATTCATTTGGGCGCTGCATGCAGCGCCCCTACGGGGACTTCCATTATAGGCAGTCGCCGGGAGAATAACAGTGCCGTCCCCGGGCGAAAACAGCAGATTCAGTCTGCCTGCAATACCACCTGATGTTCGAACTCTTTCTCGCAGTAGCGGCACTTCAGGTGCACGTCGCCGTCGCGGGATTTCACGCTAAAGCTGGAAGACACCGGCTCGCTGCGGCTGATGCAGTTGCTGTTCGGGCAGGTCAGCACGCCGTCGATATGATCCGGCAGGCTGAGGGTCAGCTTGCGTACCACTTCGTAATTGTCGATGCGGTTGACGGTGGCTTTTGGCGCGTACATCGCCAGCTGGTTGGCCTGCTGTTCGGTCAGGAAGGTGTTCTCGATTTTGATCAGGTCTTTGCGGCCCAGCTCGTTGGAAGGCAGGTTCAGGCCGATAGTGATGCGCTGGTCGGTGGCGGTCAGCTTGAACAGCGTCAGCAGCTTAAAACCTATCTGCGCCGGAATATGGTCAATCACCGTACCGCACTTGATCGCTTCAACCTGCAGTTTGTTATCGTGAGTCATGACGGTTCCCCCTTAAAGAGCCAAATCTGCGTTTAATACCAGCGCCAACAGCGCCTGACGGGCGAAAATACCGTTGCCCGCCTGCTGGAAGTAGTGGGCGTACGGCGTTTTATCCACGTCGGTGGTGATCTCATCAATGCGTGGCAGCGGGTGCAGCACCTTGAGGTTGTCGCGTGCCCCGGCCAGATCCGCCGCGCGCAGCACGAACTGAGCCTTCACGTTGGCGTATTCGGAAGGGTCCAGACGCTCTTTCTGCACCCGGGTCATGTAGAGAATATCCAGCTCCGGCACCACTTCTTCAATGCTGCTGTGCAGGCTGTACTGGATACCTTTCTCTTCCAGCATCTGCAGGATGTAGGCCGGCATCGCCAGCGCGTCCGGGGCGATGAAGAAGAAGCGGTTGCCTTCAAACTTGGCCAGCGCCTGCGCCAGTGAGTGCACGGTACGGCCGTATTTCAGGTCGCCGACCATGGCGATATTGATGTTGCTCAGGCGGCCCTGGGTTTCCTGAATGGTAAACAGGTCGAGCAACGTCTGGGTCGGGTGTTGGTTGGCACCGTCACCGGCGTTAAGCACCGGAATGCCGCCGGAGAATTCAGCCGCCAGCCGCGCAGCGCCTTCCTGTGGGTGGCGCATCACGATGGCATCGACGTAGGTGCCAATTACCGAAATGGTGTCGGCCAGGGTTTCGCCCTTCTTGCCGAGTGAGGTATTGCTGCCGTCGGCAAAGCCCACCACCGAGGCACCCAGGCGGTGCATCGAGGTTTCAAACGACAGGCGGGTACGGGTTGAGGCTTCAAAGAAGCAACTGGCGATCACCTTGTGCTTTAACAGCTCGGGCTGTGGATTGGCTTTCAGGCTGGCGGCGGTGCGCAGCACCAACTCCAGATCCTCGCGGCTGAGATCGTTAATAGAGATGATATGTTTGTGATACAGCGGGTTGGCCATTTTTCACTCTCCTCGACTCGTGCCCGTGGCGCGGGGCTTTGAACAGATTTTTCAGGCAAAAAAAAGCCCCTCAACGAGGGGCTTGAAACGATCGGTTTAGCAACAGGAGAAACAACGGCAGTGTGCTGCCGATTGGCAGTCGGTTTTGTCGGTTGTGGCTAACAAAACAAACGTCGTTTTTCATGCTTTCTCCTGGCAAATTGTCGCGCATTATACTCGCGCTTTTGATCACTGCAAGCGCTAAAACGCCGATTTTTGTCCTTTCGCAATCGATTGGCTGGTGGCTTTCAGAGACGGACTGCGTTATTCGACGATCATGGGGTTCGTCGTAGCAAAATAACCAGCACAAAAATACCGCCAAGACCGGCAGTAATAATCCCGATGGGCAGTTCCTGGGGCGCGGTAATGACCCTGCTTAGCAGATCGCCGGCTGAGAGCAATATGGCGCCCAATACGCCCACCAACGGCAGCAGACGCCGGTGACGAACGCCGGTAAAGGGGCGTGCCAGATGAGGGACCATTAAACCGACAAACCCAATCACGCCGGTTAATGCCACCAGTAACGCGGTCGCCAGCGAACAACACAGAAAGACTTCGGTGCGTAAGCGACGGGTGTTGATACCCAGAGAACCTGCGGTTTGTTCGCCGGCCAGCAAGCCGTCCAGCGAGCGCCAGCGTAAGGCAATCAATGCCACCAGTACCAGCAAAGCTATCAAGGCAAAAATCAAATTATCCCAACGAGCCAGCCCCAGCCCGCCCAGGGTCCAGAAGAGCACGCTGCTGGCGGTGCGTTGATCGCCGGAAAACACCAGATAATTGGTGAAGGCGCCGAATAAAAAAGAGACCGCCAGGCCGCAGATAATCAGTTTCTCGGTGCCTTTCTGCGATTGAGTCATAAAAATAATCATCACCACCGCAGCGGAAAGTATGCCACCGACAAAAGAAGAAACCGGTAATGCCCAGGCCCCGAGGCTATTACCGAGCCGGGTGATCACCATGACCACACCGGCAGAGGCACCTGAGGAAAGGCCGAACAGGAAGGGATCGGCCAGGTCATTGCGGGTGGTGGTTTGTAATAGCGCGCCGACCAGTGCCAACCCGGCCCCGGCCAGTAACCCCAGCAGCGTTCGGGGCAGACGCAGTTCCAGCACAATGCTTTTGATCATCGGCGGCACTTCGCCAGAGGTGATACCCAGCGCGGTCATCACCTGTGAAAAGGAGAGCGACACGCTGCCTTGTGCCACATTGGCGAGGATCAGCCCTGCCAGCAATAGCGGGGCGATGACCCATGCCAACCGGAAACGCATTTTTTCCGTCATCAGATGAAGACAGTGGGGTGAAGCGCGTAAGCCAGTTTGTGGATGGCATCAATATTGACCGGCCCCGGCGTCAGCTCCTGATATTTTAATCTCAAATAACGATGATGGAGCACCGCCAGGGTGTGTTTCATCAAGGGATGTTGTTCCAGGAAACGTTGCCGTGCGTCGATATCGCCGGTGGCCTCTGACTGGTAATCCACCAAAATGATAAATTCAGGCTCCGTCGCCGCAACGCTTTCCCAATTGGTGGTCGTCCAACTGGTATTCAGGGTATCCATCACATTCTTCGCACCGGCGGCTTCAATAATCGCCGTCGGCATCGCGTAAGCCCCGCTGGTGTAGGGCTTATCCTCACCGGAATCATAAAGGAACACCTTTATCGGCTTTTGGGTCGCAACTTTGCTGTGGATATCGGCCACTTGCTGCTTCCAGCCATTGACCAGCGTTTGTGCATCTTCCTGTTTGCCGAAGACTTTACCGAGCCTGATGATGTCGTCGTATAACAAATCCAGACTGGCACGCGGGCGATGACTGTCGACGTGAATGCAGCTTTCACTCAGCACCAGCGTTTTGATATTAAATTTTGCCAGCGCCTGTGGGGTTACATCACCACGAAGCCCATAGTTCCAACCGGCGAAGAACAGGTCAGGCTCCACGGCGAGAAGATTTTCGATGGTCGGATATTTCGGTGCCAGCTCAGGGATAGTCCCTCGCTGCTGGGTGAATTCAGGGATGTTTTTATACCAGCCGGAGATCCCGGTGACGCCAACCATGGACGGCTGTAGCTGCAGGGCAAACGCCATTTGCGACATATTGATGTCTTGAATCACGGCACGCTGTGGGGCCTGGCTAAAAGTCAGTGGCTGGCCACAGTTGTCTACCGTGACAGGGAAGCCAGAAGCAGCGGCGCTTGTTGAGGTTAATACCAGTAATGCGGCGAGGAATAACTTTTTCACATCGACTCCAGGTTGATAAACCGGAGTCAG
The DNA here is from genome assembly GCF_002607755.1 of Serratia sp. BW106. Lineage (NCBI taxonomy): Bacteria > Pseudomonadati > Pseudomonadota > Gammaproteobacteria > Enterobacterales > Yersiniaceae > Serratia > Serratia sp. BW106. Next base: position 34,752 of record NZ_MCGS01000038.1, on the reverse strand, counting down.
TCGCCCGGTTGATTGGAAACCGGGGCAACATACCTGAATAATTTGTATGGCAAATGTAGTTAGATCAAACAACCGTCGATTTGGGTGAATTTCAGCGGGATGAGGGCGGTAACGCCTCGAAAAAGCGTAAGGCTGCGCCGGTGATCGGGTGGCGGGCTTGCAGCGATTTCATACCAAACACCTGTTGCAGATGCGCTGACTCCAGCACCGCATCGGGGGGGCCATAACAAAGGATTTCCCCTTGATTCATCATGATGACTTTGTCGGAAAAAGGTTGAACCAACTCAAGATCATGCAGCACTTTTAAGGTGGCGATGTTTTTTTCATGGATCAGCGACAGCAGTTGGTGTCGGGCCAGGGGATCGAGATGGTTGGTGGGCTCATCAAGTAATAGCAATGTCGGCTGCTGCGCCAGCACCCGGGCGAACCCGGCACGTTGACGTTCGCCACCCGAAAGCTGGCCTAATGGCATATCTTGCAGATGGCGGATACCCACGTCATCCATGGCTTTTGCCACAATCAACGGGTGCTCGGATTGCCCCTTTTCAGCCTGCCAGGGCAAACGGCCCAGGGTCACATACTCGTTAACCTTAAGCCGTAAATCTGCATTGTCGTGCTGGCTAAGCAAGGCGATAGAGCGCGCGCGTTGCTGGGGCTTAATGGCGGATAAGGGCGTTCCCTGAAAGAGAATTTCACCTTCGCTGGGCTTGAGTTCACCGGTTATCAGCCGTAATAGCGTGGATTTTCCGCTGCCGTTTGGGCCGATAAGGGTAACGGACTCCCCTTGCTGCAGGGCAAAGGTGAGCCGGTTAATCCGCGGGGGTTTCCCTGGGCTGGCCAGGGAAATATTCTGCACCGATAAGAGGCTGTCGGTGGGCAGGTTATTCATCAGCTATCCTTTTCTGTCATCAGAAAAACGTCTCTATGGTTTCGATAACGTTGTAATCATCATCAATCAAAAACAGCGTTTTCCATTTATCAAAGGTCAGGCACGGGTGCGAGGTGGCGAACACCAGAATATCACCAACCTGCAGCGGGAATTCTGCCGGGCAGCTCAGCATGGCGTGTTGATCCATTATGCCATGGGTAATCAGATGCTGGGTGTCGCTTTCCTGGCGAACCCCGTTGCGGTAATGGGCGATTGGCTGTGGCAGACCGGCGTCGAAGGCCGCATCCCGCTTGCCAAAGTTGACGATAACCCGGCCCGGTTCCGGTACCGACTGCACCAGCGCTACCAGTTCCAATGCCGAGGTTAATTCTCCCGCCAGATCGCAGGCGTAGCGGTCGCGGGCCAGCACGGCATTTTGCGCGTCCTGGTAAATGCCCTGATCGTGGGTGATGTAGCAGCCGGGGCGGATCACCACCCGACAGTTTGCCGGCAGCGCTTCTTCACGCCAGACGTTACACACCACGTCATACCAGGAAGAACCGGCACCGGTCAGGATCGCCTCCCCGGCGTTCAACAAGCCTTGCTGGTGCAGCGTACGCAGCAGACCGGCGGCGTCACGCAGGAATTGTTCGATTTTGCTCTGGGCGTCATCGCCGTGCATCACGCCTTCATACAGTTCGATACCCTGCAGACGTAACCCCGGCAGCGCGGCTATTTCCTGTGCCAGTTGTTCCGCCTGCGCCACGCTGCGGCAGCCACAGCGCCCACCGGGTACCCCCAACTCCAACAACACATCCAGAGTTTGCCCGCGCTGGCTGAAAAACGCCGCGAGGGTTTGCGCATTGCTCAGGCTGTCGATACAGCAAAAGAAACCGCTATTGGGGTGCTGCGCTTTGAGTTCGGCGATCAGTTGCATATTGGCCTTGCCGACCAGTTGGTTCGCCATCAGTACCCGAGGCACACCGGCTTCCATGGCCACTTTTGCCTGCCAGGCGGAACCGACGCCAATCGCCCAGGCCCCTTGCGCGACCTGATGCTGGAAGATCCACGGCGTCATGGTGGTTTTACCGTGTGGGGCCAAAGAGACGCCGCGCACATCGGCATAGTTTTGCATCCAGGCAATATTGTTTTTCAGGCTGCTGGATTTAATGGCGGCGGCCGGCAGGCAGACATCCTCATTGAGCAGGTTTGCCGGCGCATCAGGGTGATTGTGCATCACGGCGGCTTTGTGGGTAACGGAGAAATCTTTTTGGTATTTCATAACATTATCCTTTAAGGGTTCTATCTTTTTCAAAATGAGTATCGTTATTAAAATTATTGATTTAACTGGTTTTTAAATATTTATTATCGTGAGTTGGGTACAAAGTATCATTTTTAGAACTGTTTTTTGTGTAGTCTTCCACTGTTTTCTTGCATTGTAAATGACAAAATTTAACCACTATGAGGTGAGGCGATGGGTGTTGAAATCGACATTATCTCGCGCATTACGGAGCGTTTTATCGAGCTGAGCAGCGCCGAGAAACGTATCGCGCAATTCATTCTGGACGATGCCGACGCGGTAACTGCGCTGCCGATCGCCGAACTGGCCCGGCAGGCTAACGTTAGCCAGGCTTCGATCACGCGGTTTGCCAAAACGCTGGGCTGCCGGGACGTGCGTGATCTCAAGGTCAAGCTGGCGCAGTCGTTGGCGGTGGGGCAAAGGTTTATTCATGAAGAGCCGGACCTGGAAGGGATCCAGGGGATTTATGAAACCATCATCAATGTCCTGAACATTAACCGGCGGACCATCGATGAAGCGGCGTTGGGCAAAGCGGTAGGGTGGCTCAGCGATGCGCGGCAAATTTTGGCGATTGGCATGGGCGGCGGCTCGACTATTTGTGCGGCAGAAGTGCAGCATCGTTTGTTCCGGCTCGGGCTGCCGGTGATCGCGCAAAGTGACGGCCTATTGGTACGCATGATGGCGGCGGCGGTGAGCAAACAGGATGTGGTGGTGGCGCTGTCACTGGGTGGCTACACGCAGGAAGTGGTGGAAAGTGCCGCCATTGCCCGCCAGTACGGGGCCAAAGTGGTGGCGATTACCCCCGCCGGAACGCCGCTGGCGGCACAGGCTGACGTACTGCTGGCGCTGGTGGTGCGGGAAAATGACTACATCTACAAACCCAGCACCTCGCGCTACGCCATGCTGGCGATGGTGGACGTGCTGGCGACGGCATTGGCCATGGCGAATAAACGCCAGTCCAGGGACCGGTTGCGTCGCATCAAGCTGGCGCTGGACAGCCATCGCGGAGGGGCCGATCGGCAGCCGTTGGGTGACTGAGCCGGTATCCCACAGACAATAACGGAAGGATGATGATTCATGCGGTATCAGTATCTGTTTAAAAATGTCACGGTGATCGACGGCAGCGGCGGGCCGCAATACCGGGCGGATGTTGCGGTCAAAGACGATCGGATCGCGGCGATTGGGCCTACCATAGAAGCCGACGCCGAGGTGGTGATCGATGGCCGGGAGCGGGTGTTGTCTCCGGGGTTTATCGACGTGCATACCCATGATGATACCAACGTGATCCGCATGCCTGAAATGCTGCCGAAGATTTCCCAGGGCGTGACGACGGTGATTGTCGGCAACTGCGGCATCAGCGCGGCCGGTGCGGTGATCAGAACCCAGGTGCCGGATCCGATGAACCTGCTGGGTGAGAAAGAACATTTCGTTTACCCGACTATTGCGGCCTACCGTCAGCAGGTGGAAGCCGTGACGCCTGGGGTGAATGTCGCGACGCTGATCGGGCATACCACCTTGCGCAGCAATCAGATGGATGATCTGTTCCGCCCGGCCAATGCCGGGGAGATCGTCGCCATGCGCGAGCAATTGCGCACGGCATTGCAACAGGGCGCGTTGGGGTTGAGCACCGGTCTGGCCTACGCCACGGCGTTTTCAGCCCCCACCGAAGAGGTGATGGCCCTGGCGGAAGAGTTGGCGGGCGAGCAGGGTATTTACACCACTCACCTGCGCTCGGAGTTTGAACCTATACTCGAGGCGATGGATGAGGCCTTCCGCATTGGCCGTCATGGCCGGGTGCCGGTGGTGATTTCACACCATAAATGTGCCGGGGCCAAAAACTGGGGCCGCACCCAGGAAACGCTAAAACTGTTCGATAAGGTGCGTCAGACGCAGGATGTGTCCTGCGACTGCTATCCCTATTCCGCCAGCTCGTCGACGCTGGATTTAAAACAGATCACCGATGAATTCGACATCGTCATCACCTGGTCCGAAACGCACCCGGAGATGGCGGGGCAGTCATTGCGGGACATCGCCGGAACCTGGTCGATGAGCCTGCATGAGGCCGGCAAGCAGCTGATGCCGGCGGGCGCGATTTACTACAACATGGATGAGCAGGATGTACGCCGGGTGCTGAGTTATCCGCTGACCATGGTCGGGTCGGATGGCCTGCCGAACGATCCGATGCCGCATCCGCGCCTGTGGGGAGCCTTCCCACGCGTACTGGGTCATTATAGCCGCGACGAAGGGCTCTTCCCCCTGACCGTGGCGGTGCACAAAATGAGCGGCATGTCCGCGGCGCGTTATCAACTGCCGCAGCGTGGGCTGATCAAAACAGGTTACTACGCCGATCTGGTGTTGTTCGATGCGTTGAAAGTGAAAGACAGCGCAACCTTCAGCCAGCCCCAACAACCCGCCGCCGGGATTGACGCGGTGTGGGTGAACGGCGTACTGAGTTATGAACATCAGGCCGTTACCGGCCTGCGCGCCGGGCGGTTTTTATGCCGCCAGGGCAAATAAATCGACAGGAGCAAGGCATGACGATCAAAAGATACGGTATTGATGGCGGCACCGGCACCGGTGGGCAACACCTGCCCTTTTCCAGAGCGGTAGAAGCGGGTGGCTGGCTGTATATCTCCGGCCAGACGCCGATGAAAGACGGTGAAGTGGTAGAGGGCGGTATTATTGAGCAGTCCCGCCTGGCGATCCAAAACTGCCTGGATATTATGCAGGAAGCCGGATATGGCCTGGAGGACGTGGTACACGTAAAGGTCATTCTGACCGATGCCCGTTATTTCCAGTCATTCAATAAAGTGTTCCGTGAATTTTTCGCCGCTCATCCACCGGCGCGTATTTGCGCGGTGGCCGATTTGGTGGTGGATTGCAAAGTTGAAGTTGATATTACCTGTTATAACGCAGCACGCATTACCCGATAGTCCCTTTCTAAAAATATAAAACGTAATAGGGTGGTTTAACCACCCTTAATAATAAAACGCCTGATTTATTTCAGGCGAGATAACGCTATTTTTATTTTCTTATTTTACTGCTACCCAACACTGACAGGATGTGAGATATGAATAATTTATCTTTCCTTATCTGGTTCGCTATCTATGCCCTCGCCATGATTGCACTTGGCTGGTATGTTTCGCGCCACCAAAAAACCGGCGATGACTTTCTGCTTGGCGGCCGTTCCCTGCCGATGTTTCTGACGCTCGGCTCGACGGTCGGCACCATGGTTGGCACCGGCTCCAGCGTCGGCGCGGTAGGCTTTGGTTATGCCAACGGCTGGGCAGGCATGCTGTATGGCATTGGCGGGGCGACGGGCATATTGCTGGTCGCCTGGCTATTTGCCCCAGTCAGAAAAATGCGCTTTATGACCATGAGTGAAGAAATTTCTTATTATACCGGCGGCAGTAAAATAATTAAAAACGTCGTCGCGCTGTTGATATTTATTGCCTCTATTGGCTGGTTGGGTGCCCATATTCTGGGGGGCGGATTATATCTGGCCTGGGCCAGCGGTATTGATATTAACGTGGCTAAAGTGATTATTGCCCTGGCCTTTGTGGTTTATGTGGGTATTGGCGGATATTCTGCGGTGGTTTGGATCGATACGGTGCAATCTATTGTGCTGTTCCTCGGCTTTATTTTGATGGCGGTGTTGGCGGTACAGCATGTCGGTGGTTGGGCTAACATTCAGCACGCGGTAGATCCCGCGGCGCAAAGCCTGTTTGCCATCGACAAACTGGGCATGTTACCGGCGTTCTCACTGGCCTTGGTGATCGCCGTCGGCGTACTGGCCACCCCTTCTTATCGCCAGCGGATTTACTCGGCGAAAACCGTCTCGTCAGTGCGTCAGTCATTCACCATTACCGGCATTCTTTACCTGTTTTTCTCCTTCCTGCCGGCCATCATCGGTATGGCGGTCTGGACCATGAACCCCAATCTGGAAAACAGCGGTTTCGCTTTCTTGTTCGGCACCCAGGTACTGCCGCACGTGGTGGCCATGGTGATCCTGGTGGCCGGGATGTCGGCGAACATGTCCTCGGGCAGCTCAGATGCCATCGCCGGGGTGTCGATCATCCTGCGTGATCTCTACACCTTGTTTACCGGCCATATGCCGGCGGAAGACAAGGCGATTCGCCTGTCGCGGATCTTCCTGGTGCTGGTGATTGCGCTGGCGCTGGTGTTTGCCCTGACCTCCAACGACATCATCAGCTACATCACCAAAATGATCTCAATGATCATGTCCGGCCTGTTTATTTGCTCAATTCTGGGCCGTTTCTGGACCCGCTTTAACTGGCAGGGGGCATTGGCGGCGCTGATCGGCGGGGCAGCAACCTCAATGGCAGTGCTGATGAACAGCGATTGGCTGGCGTTTTGGGGCAACCCTTGCTTCCCTTCGGTGATGTTCAGCCTGATTGGCGCGGTAGTGGTGACGCTGGTGACACCGGCCAACAAAATGAGCCGCGAGCAGGCGCTGGAGATGATTACCCGCGAGCGGGAAAACCGTCCGGCGGTCAAGGTGCCGTTGGGTAAAAGCGCCGCCGTTGGCCGTAACGCTTAAGCGCAGGAGAACAGCATGACCGCAAATTATATTGCCATTGACTGGGGCTCCAGCCACCTGCGTACCTGGCGCATAGAGAACGGGGCGTGTGTCGCGCAACAGCAGACGGCGCAAGGGATAAAGTTTGTCGAACCGGGCAGCCACGATGCCGTATTGATGGCGCTGCTGGCACCGTGGCGGGCGTGGATCGAAGCGCGGCAAATTCCGGTACTGATGGCCGGCATGGTCGGCAGTGACAGCGGCTGGCTGGACAGCGGCTATCAAAGGTTGCCACTGCCGGTGGAAGCGATTGCCGCCGGGTGCATTGCCGTGCCGTCCTCGCTGTGCAGCCCGGTGTGGTTACGTCCGGGGCTGGCACAGTGGGAGGAGGAGGGTGCCAACGTGATGCGCGGTGAAGAGGTGCAACTGCTGGGAGCGCTGGCCTGCCAGCAGGCTGATATTTATCTGTTCCCCGGCACGCACAGCAAGTGGGTCAAACCCAGTATTCAGGCCGATGGCGTGCTGATAGAAGATTTCTCTACCGCCATCACCGGTGAGCTGTATCAGTTGTTGCTGCAACATAGCCTGTTGGGCAAAGGTTTGGCGGAGGGCGAGAACGACCCACAGGCGTTTGCCGATGGCGTACAGGCGTCGCTGCGAGGGGAAGATAGCCTGTTGAATCGCCTGTTCTACGCCCGCTCGCGACGGGTGCTGGGTTATTTAGCGGCGGCCAGTGTGGCGTCCTGGTTATCCGGCGTGTTGATTGGTGAAGAACTGGCACAACTGGTGCGGTGCTGGCCGCAAAGCGAGAGGCTGGCGCTGGTGGGGGATGCCCCGCTGGTGACGCATTATCTGGCCGCGTGTCATATCGCCGGGAAAAAAGCAGTGGTTATCGAGGCGCAGGTCGCCATGTTGAACGGATTCGGGAGGATTTATGCAGCCTTATAAATTACCGCTGGTGGCTATTCTGCGTGGTATTACACCCGCCGAGGTCCTGGAGCATGCCAGTGGCCTGCTCGAGGCCGGGTTTGAAATGATCGAAGTGCCCACCAACTCGCCCGACTGGCAGCAAAGCGTGCAGTTGTTGCAACAGCACTACGGTGCGCGAGCGCATATTGGTGCCGGGACGGTGATCGACGACGAAAAGCTGGAGGCGCTGATCGCCAGTGGTGCGCCGCTGATGGTGACACCCAATACCGATCCGTTGTTGATCCGCCGAGCCAAAGCCGCGGGATTGATTAGCTGCGTGGGGGCGATGACGCCGAGCGAGGTGTTTGCGGCGCTGGCGGCGGGCGCGGATATCGTGAAAATCTTCCCGGCGGGTGCGCTGGGTGTGGGCTACATCCGGGCACTGGTGAGTGTGCTGCCGAAAACCACCCAACTTTACGCGGTGGGCGGCATCACCCCGGAGAACCTGGCGGACTACCTTGCCGCCGGTTGCACGGGCGCAGGGTTGGGGTCCGATCTGTATCGTGCAGGCCAAACGCCGGAGGAAACCTGGCATAAGGCCGGGCGTTTTGCCGCCGCCTGGCGCAGGGCGGTGGAGTAACCCTGCGCTGGACAACGCTTACTTGCTGACGCGATCGTAGTAGACCATGTCGGCATTCAGGCCCTGCTGGTAGCCTTTGACGTTATCGCGCAGTACCACTTCGGTTTTGGCCTGATCGATAAACACATACGGCGAACTACGCTGCAGCTCCTGCTGCATAGCGGTATACAGCGCGGTGCGCTTGGCCGGATCGGCTTCGGCCACCGCTGCCAATGTTTGTTGGCTTAACTGCGGGATCTGCCAGCCATTGAGGCCCGCTACGGTGCTGGTCTTGCCGTCGTTATAGGCAAAGGCACTGGCGTTGGAGTGGGCGTCAAAGTAGTCCGGGATCCACAGACGGATCGCGGCCTGATGCTGGCGGGCGCGCACCCGCGAATAGACCTGGCTGCCGGCAGCCGGCAACAGTTCCAGCTTCACGCCGCCCTCGGCAAAGCTGGCTTGCAGCGCCTGAGCGATGGTGATAAACGGCGGTTTGTTCTCCACGTCCAGCGTCAGCGCAGCGTTGGTGATACCGGCCTTGGCCAGGATAGCTTTGGCCCTGGCCGGATCAAAGCTGAACGGGTTGTCTTTCAGCGCCCCCGGCAAGCCGACCGGCAGGAAGCTCTGGTGAACAAAGTACTGGCCTTTCAGCAGATCTTTGGTGATGCCCTGATAGTCGATCAGATAGCGCGCCGCCTCCCAGAAGGCCGGGTTTTTCAGCAACGGATTGGCGGTATTGCCGGTGTTGAATACCAGATAGTTTTGCTCGGCGGATGGGATCTCCAGCACCTTCACACCCGGCTGCCCCTTCAGCGCCACGGTTTGGTCCGGGCCAAGCTCGCGTGCCACGTCAGCGTCGCCCTGCTGGATCAACAGACGACGGGTGGCAGAGTCCGGCACGCTTTTAATGATGATGCTTTTCAGCAACGGCTTGCTGCCCGGCGACGTCGGGTTGGCATCCAGCACGATCGCCTGATGCGGCTGGTAGACGCGCATTTTGAACGGCCCGCTGCCTGCGGAGTGCATTTTCAACCAGGCGTTGCCGTAGTCGCCGTCTTTGGCGTTGGGCTGCACCGCCTTGCTATCGACGATCGAGGCGATCGGCGTGGAGAGAATGTTCAGCGCCACCGCCGGGCTGACGTCAGCCGTCCAGCTCAGCTTCAGGCTATGTTCGTCGATTTTTCTCAGCTGTGCATCGATGTTATCCGGCTGCCAGCCGAGTACGTTGAGGATAAACGCCGGTGACTTGTTCATCTTCACCGCGCGGCTGTAGGAAAAGATCACGTCATCGGCGGTCAATGGGTTACCGGAGGCAAATACCGCCTGTGGGCGCAGTTTGATGGTCAGGGTTTTGGCTGCCGCGTCGCCCTGCCAGCTTTCTGCCAGCACCGGTACCACCTTCGCCGGATCGTCGCGATCCGCCTGTACCAGCCGTTGATACAGGCTCGGCACGGTCTGGATACTGGACAGTTCGTTGGCTTCCGCCGGATCGAGGCTGACGATATCGTCCAGCGATTGCACTACCACCAATGTATTGGGTGGCGTGGCAGCCAGCGTGGCGGTGGACAGTGCGGCAAGAATTAACAGCGGCAGGACTTTGGCTTTCATTGATATTTCCCCTGAATGCACCGCGGGCTCCGGTGCCGAGAAGTCGTTGTTATCGTTAGTTTTCGCGGCGTTTCGCCGTCAGCATGCACGGTAGAACCTTTGCCGGTGGCTGACAAAGGTTAATCGGCTATTTGATATGCTTTAAACATCTTAGACGTAATGCCTGGGATTGGCAGAAAGGAGGGCGCGGGTCTGTAAACCCGCGCGGGTGTCAGAAGGTTTCGCTCAGGGTGGCGACCATCACCGCCTTGATGGTATGCAGGCGGTTTTCTGCCTGATCGAATACCACGCTGTGCGCCGATTCGAACACTTCATCGGTGACTTCCATGCCGCCGTGCAGCCCGTATTGTTCCGCCATCTGCTTGCCGAGGGTGGTTTGGTCATCGTGAAATGCCGGCAAGCAGTGCAGGAACTTAACGTTCGGGTTACCGGTCAGTTTCACCATCGCCATATTGACCTGATAGGGTTTCAGCAGCCCGATACGCTCATGCCAGGTTTCTTTCGGCTCACCCATCGACACCCAGACGTCGGTGTACAGGAAGTCCGCGTCTTTCACCCCTTCGGCAATGTCTTCGGTCAGGGTGATCTTGGCACCGGTCTGTTTCGCCAGTGCCTGGCACTCCGCGACCAGCTCCGGCTGCGGCCAGCAGGCCTTCGGTGCGACCAGACGCAGATCCATACCGGCCAGCGCGGCGGCTTCCAGCAGAGTGTTGCCCATATTGTTGCGGGTGTCGCCGAGGTAAGCGAATTTCACCTCGTTCAGCGGCTTGCCCGGCAGGTGTTCCTGCACCGTGAGCAGGTCCGCCAGCAACTGCGTCGGGTGGAACTCGTTGGTCAGCCCGTTCCACACCGGCACGCCGGCATGTTGGGCCAGGGTTTCCACCAGATGCTGGCCGTAACCCCGATACTGAATACCGTCATACATCCGACCCAGCACGCGGGCGGTGTCTTTCATCGACTCTTTATGGCCAATCTGGCTGCCGCTCGGGCCGAGGTAGGTGACCTGAGCACCCTGATCGAATGCGGCAACTTCGAAAGAGCATCGGGTACGGGTCGAGTCTTTTTCGAAGATGAGCGCGATGTTTTTTCCCTGCAGGTGGCGGGTTTCCTTGCCTTGTTGCTTGGCCAGCTTCAAATCGGCCGACAGTTTCAGCAGCGCTTGCAGTTGCGCCGGGGTGAAATCCATTAATCTCAGGAAGTGACGTTTGTAGAACGGGTTTATGCTACTCATTGCCGTATATCCTTACCGTTTAAATTGAATTTAAATTCACTTTATATGTATGAATATTCAATTTCAACCCCGCAGTGGAAATCTTTCACGTTTATCGTGGAAGCAATGCCGACGGTGTGTGAAAATAGGCGCAATACAGGCCATTTGACTTGAGGATATAGGCATGGCAAACAGCGAACAGCTAGACGAACAACGTGAAGAGACCCGCCTGATCATCGAAGAACTGCTGGAAGACGGCAGCGATCCAGAGGCGCTCTACACCATTGAACACCATCTCTCTGCCGAGAAGTTTGAAGTGCTGGAGAAAGCCGCTGTCGAAGCCTTCAAGTTAGGCTTTGAAGTGACCGACGCCGAAGAGCTGGAAGTGGAAGACGGTACCCTGGTGATGTGCTGTGACGTGATCAGCGAAGTGGGTCTGAACGCCGAAGTGATCGACGCTCAGGTTGAGCAACTGGTGGCGTTGGCGGCACGTTGTGGCGTTAACTACGACGGTTGGGGCACCTACTTTGAAGATCCGAACGGCGAAGAAGGCGACGATGAAGAAGAAGAAGGTGACTTCATCGACGAAGACGACGACGGTAAACGCCATTAATAAACGCTGTGGGCCGGCGCTAGCCGGCCCTCTGATAAGAGCCGATGAAATACCAATCCCTGTTAGCCCCGATTTTAAACTTCCTGCACTGTGAAACCCCAGACGCCTGGATTGACGCCGCGCGGCGCCCGGAAAACCTGCCGTTGCTGCTGACCGACCATATGGTGTGTGAGTTAAAAGCCGCGCAGACCGGCATGTGGTTGATCCGTCGTTACGTGGCGGACAAGGAGAGCGGCGATGCGCTGCTGGCCCTGCTCAGGCCTTACGAGGCGTTTCTGCATGAAGCGCAGGGCGTGCCGGAAGCGCTGTTCAAGCAAAACAATTTCACCCGCAAGATCCTGCCGAAAAACGGCTCGGCCTATGGTCAGGATCTGGCAGATAAAATGGTGCTGCTGATCAAAGAAGAACTGCATCATTTCTCGCAGGTACTGGAGATCATGCTGGCGCGGCAGATCCCGTATAAGAAAATCACTGCCAGCCGCTATGCCAAAGGCATGATCCGTGAGATCCGCACCCACGATCCGGTCACGCTGATTGATAAACTGATTTGCGGTGCTTATATCGAAGCGCGCTCCTGCGAACGTTTCGCCCGGCTGGCACCACACCTGGACGACGAACTAAACCGCTTCTATGTTTCGCTGCTGCGCTCCGAAGCGCGCCACTATCAGGACTACCTGACATTGGCCGAACAGATTGCCGGTGGCGATATCAGCGAGCGGGTGGCCCATTTTGGTCGTATCGAAGCGGCGCTGATCCAAACCCCGGACAGCGAGTTCCGCTTCCACAGCGGCGTGCCCGTCACCGCCTGATTACCGGGCAGCCGTGAATGATGTTATTCCGGCGCGCCCAGCAACAAATCCATCGCTTTTTCTGCCAGCATGATGGTCGGCGCATTGGTATTGCCGCTGGTCACCTGTGGCATCACCGAGCAGTCGATCACCCGCAGCCGTTCAAAACCGTGCACCCGCAGTTGTAAATCCGTCACCGAGTCCTGCGGTGATTGCCCCATGCGACAGCTGCCCACCGGGTGATATACCGTTTTGCAGAAGTTGCGCACGAACTCTTCCAGTTGCGCCTCATCGTTCAGCCAAGCGGGTTGTGGCATCAGCAGATCTTTGATAATCGGTTTGAGAGCGGCGGTTTGCAGGAAACGCAGGCCGAACTTTACCGCACGCACGCTGCCGGCCAGATCTTCCGGGTGGCCGAGGTAGTTGGCATGCAGTTTCACCGGATCCCTGGGATCGCGACTGCGCAGCAACACTTCGCCACGTGCCTTCGGCTGCAGATAACCGACCTTGAGCGTGAAGCCGTGGATATTGGGCAGCGGTTCACCGGGCACGTCGTCCCAGCTGTCGAGCAGCGGCAGGAAGTGGATTTGTACGTCTGGCCTGCCGTCACCCAGGCTGTCGGTGAAAGCGGCGCCTTCCAGCACGTTTGAACTCAGTACGCCACTGCGGAATGCCAGCCATTCGGTGCCGTGACGCAGCGCCTGCAGGCCGCGATCGGCGCCGTACAGGCTGATCGGCTCGCGGGTGCTGACGTTGATCGACATATGCAGGTGATCGTGGAAGTTCTTGCCCACCGGCAGATCCGCCAGCGGTTCGATACCCAACTGTTGCAGATGTTCACGAGGCCCGATGCCGGACAGCATCAGGATCTTCGGCGATCCTACCGCCCCGGCGCTGAGGATCACTTCCTGCGTGGCATGAGCGGTGACTTCGGCGCCGCCGTTTTGGCTATACACCACGCCGGTGGCGACGTTGTTATCGAGCACCACCCGGTGCACCAGCGCATTCAGTTTCACCACCAGCCGCTGTTCGTTTCGCACCGCTTTCAGGTAAGTGCGTGCGGTGCTGGCGCGTTCGCCATTGTGGGTGGTGGTCTGGTAAAAACCGACGCCGTGCTGGCTGTCGCCGTTGAAATCGTTGCGGTAGGGAAGATCCAGCTCCTGACCGGCGCGGATAAACGCCATGCTGAGCGGGTGACGATAGCGGTTCTCGCTGACCGGCAGCAGACCCTCACCGCCGTGATAGGCATCCGACAGGCTTTCGTTGGCCTCGGCGCGTTTGAAGTAGGGCAGCACGTCCTGATAGCCCCAACCGACGCAGCCATAACGATCGGCCCACTCGTCGTAATCCTGTCGTTGGCCGCGAATATAGATCATGCCGTTGACCGAGCTGCTGCCGCCCAGCACCTTACCCTGGGCTATCTGCATGCGGCGGTTATTGGCATGCGGCTCCGGCTCGGTTTCATACGGCCAGCTTTTTTTGGCGATGATCTTCGCCACGCCGGCCGGCATCTTGATAAACAGGTTATTGTCGTCGCCACCGGCTTCCAGCAGCAGCACCCGTGCCTGAGTGCGGCGGATCAACTGCGCCGCCAGTACGCAGCCGGCGGACCCTGCGCCGACAATGATGTAATCAAAAGCGTTTTCCGACATGACTGCTCCCTGTGCGATTGCGGCATGAGCCTGTGTTGGCAGAGTATCGCAAGCGGGCGGCAGGTCAATTTGAATTCATTAATTTGTTAATGAATATCACAAAAAATATTTGTAATTTTTATTATATACATGATTTTTATGAATAAAAACAAACATGACGATATTAATATTTTGTTGGTTTTTCTGAGCGATATGGGCTGGCGAGGAAAACCTGGGGTTTTATAAATACCCGGCGCATTGTTTCTTAAAGGAATATTAAATATGAGACTTATCCGATCTGGAAAGAGGGTGTCAGAGCAAAATAGCTGCTATATGATGGCGAAACCTGTTATTGGATAAGATATTAAGAAATATGGAAATTTCGATTAATAAATCTAATTATTTAAAAGGGATTGCCATCATTCTGATGTTAATCCACCACTTGTTTGCCTATCCGAGCCGTATTAGTCCGGACATCACGGTTTATCATATGGTTAACAGCGTCGATATTGAGATGTTTGTTGGCCTGTTTGGCAAGATTTGCGTGTCGATGTTCCTGTTTCTCTCCGGTTACGGATTCTCACTGAAAAAAGAAGTCTCGTTTAAATATATCTGGGGCAAGCTGAAAAACTTATATATCAGCTACTGGATAGTGCTGTTTATCTTTGTGCCGATCGGCATCATCTTCTTTCCGGGTGAAAGATATTCCCTGTCGCCGTCGCTGTTTTTCGAAAACCTGATTGGCATTAAATCCACTTATAACAGCGAGTGGTGGTTCTTTAAACTCTATGTTTTGTACGTGCTCTCTTTGCCGCTGTTATCGCGCTTGAATATCGGCCCATTGCTGGGGCTGCTGTTTTTGGCGGCGCTGTGTGGCAAGGGGTTGCAGTATGTCGCCTGGGCACCAGAAGTATTGATCGAATATTGCACCTGGCTGCTGCCGTTTGGCTTTGGCATGGTGTTTGGCCGCAGCCAGAAAATGCCACCGAACTCGTGGCTGGCGAAACTGATCACCACCCTGAGCCGCACCCATCCGCTGATCTTGCTGATGGTGACGGTGGCCGTGTTTATTGTCGCCCATAACCCGGGGCTGCTGTTGGTGACACCGCTGTTTATTATCGCGCTGATGAAAACCGCCGATGGGCTGGGCAGTACGGTGAACCGGGTGGTGAGCGAACTGGGCAAGCATTCGCTGTACATGTGGCTGACCCACAGTTTTTATTGCTATTACTTCACTCAAAAGCTGATCTTTGCGCCGCGCTATACGCCGCTGATCCTGCTGTTGTTAATTGCGGTGTCGTACCTGACCAGCCTGGTGCTGAGCCGGATTGAGTTGGCTATCAAGGGCGGGGTGACGGGGAAAGAGCAGAAGGCGGGGTAAGGGCGTAGGGGCGCTGCATGCTGCGCCCGTTATTACCGCGGGCGCAGTAGCAAGATTACAGCGTCTTCAGCATGGTGACTTCACAGTCGACGTGGCCGGTGGTGCCCATCGCCTGGTCGATATGCTCAAAGCCCAGATGCTCATACAGGCCGATGGCCTGCGTCAGGCTGGCGGTGGTTTCTAAATAACAACAGCGGAAACCCTGTTGACGGGCGAACTCCAGTGCCTGCAGCGCCAGGCGTTTTGCCAGGCCCTGGCCGCGTAAAACCGGCAGGAAATACATTTTCTGTAATTCGCAAATATCGTCTTCACCGCCCTGCAGCGGCGCAACACCGCCACCACCGGCAATCTTGCCGTCGACTTCTATCACCCAGTAAGCGCTGCGTGGCAGGCTATAGAGCTGATACAAGACGTCCAGATTGGGGTCGGAAACGGTATAGCCTTTGTCCGCTGTCAAACCGTGCTCGGCGGAGACTTCGCGAATGACATTAGCAATAGCGGCATTATCATCAGCCGTTATTGGGCGCACCAGAAGACGTACTGGGGTTGCTGTTGTCATATTTACACTCGCCATAAGAAGAACCTTAGTGGTTCCGAAATTTCATTTTTGTTGCAGACAAAAACGCGCCGAGTTTATATCCCGGCGGCGTCCATGCAGCATTAATACCCGTCATCTTTCAAGTTGCAGCGTTGTTACCTGCACTCGTTCACCCCAGTTACTTACCTGAGTAAGCGCCTGGGGATGAGCGAGCTGGGCGCCTAGCTGCAACTTGAAAGCTATAGGGTGAACCTTGTAATAACATCTTAAGCGGGCCGGATGCAACGGCGATAAAAAAACAGCGGGGAAATCCCCGCTGTTTTCAGCTGTTGCAGCGAACCGACAGATTACAGCGCGGCGATGGTCGCCTGCTGTTCCTGCAGCTTCACTTTGCCTTCTTTGCAGGCCGTCAGACGTTCGCGCTCTTTGGCGACCACGGCTTCTGGCGCACGCGCCACAAACCCTTCGTTAGACAGCTTGCCTTCGATCGAGGCGATTTCCGCATCCAGCTTGCCCATCTCTTTCGACAGACGCGCAATCTCGGCGTCTTTATCGATAAAGCCGGCCATAGGGATCAGCAGCTCGGCACCGTCCACCAGTTTGGTGACCGACAGCGGGCCTTTGTCACCGGCAGGCAGCAGGGCGATCGACTCCAGACGCGCCAGACGCTGAATAAAGCTCTGGTTCTCCTGCACGCGGCGCTCAGCGTCGGGGTTGCAGTTGCGCAGCAGCACTTCCAGCAGTTTGCTCGGTGCAATGTTCATCTCGGCACGAATGTTACGTACCGCGGTGATCGCCTGCTTGATCCACTCCAGGTCGTTCAGCGCTTGCGTATCTTCCAGCGCGGCGTCGTACTCTGGGAACGGCTGCAGCATGATAGTGTCTGCGGTTTCGCCGGTCAGGGTTTTCACGCGCTGCCAGATGGTTTCGGTAATGAACGGGATCACCGGGTGCGCCAGGCGCAGCAGGGCTTCCAGCACGGTGATCAGCGTATGGCGAGTGCCGCGCTGTTCCGCTTCGCTGCCGTTGGTCACTACCGGCTTGGTCAGTTCCAGATACCAGTCACAGAACTGGTTCCAGGTGAATTCGTACAGGATGTTGGCAGCCAGATCGAAGCGGTAAGTGTCCAGCGCTTCGCGGTAAGCTTTCACCGTACGGTTGAATTCAGCCAGGATCCAGCGATCCGCCAGCGACAGCACTTTCTCGCCGCCGTTGAAGCCACAGTCCTGGCCTTCTGCGTTCATCAGCACAAAGCGGCTGGCGTTCCACAGCTTGTTACAGAAGTTGCGGTAGCCTTCCAGGCGCTTCATGTCCCAGTTAATGTCACGGCCGGTGGAAGCCAGTGCCGCCAGGGTGAAGCGCAGGGCGTCGGTGCCATGCGGTTCGATGCCGTTCGGGAACTGCTTCTCGGTGCGCTTGCGAATTTTCTCCGCCAGCTGCGGCTGCATCATGTTACCGGTGCGTTTTTCCAGCAGGTCTTCCAGCGAGATGCCGTCAACCATGTCCAGCGGGTCGATCACGTTACCTTTCGACTTGGACATCTTCTGCCCTTCGTCATCGCGGATCAGACCGGTCATGTAGACAGTCTTGAACGGAACCTGTGGCTTGCCGTTTTCATCCTTCATAAAGTGCATGGTCAGCATGATCATGCGCGCAATCCAGAAGAAGATAATGTCGAAGCCGCTGACCATCACGCTGGTCGGGTGGAAGGTTTTCAGCGCGTCGGTCTGTTCTGGCCAGCCCAGGGTAGAGAAGGTCCACAGGCCGGAAGAGAACCAGGTGTCCAGCACGTCTTCGTCCTGGTTCAGCATCACTTCAGGGCCCAGGTTGTTCTCGCTACGCACTTCTTCTTCGTTGCGGCCAACATAGACTTTGCCGTTCACGTCGTACCAGGCCGGGATACGGTGACCCCACCACAGCTGACGCGAGATACACCAGTCCTGAATGTCACGCATCCAACTGAAGTACATGTTTTCGTACTGCTTCGGCACGAACTGGATCTCGCCTTGCTCAACCGCTTCCACCGCCACTTTCGCCAGTGGGGCAGTACGCACGTACCATTGGTCGGTCAGCATAGGTTCGATCACCACGCCGCCGCGGTCGCCGTAAGGCACCGTCAGGTCGTGCGGTTTGATCTCTTCCAGCAGGCCCAACTCTTCAAAGGCGGCTACCACGGCTTTACGCGCCGCGAAACGCTCCAGCCCACGGAACTGGGCCGGGATTTCGTTGCAGTAGTCGGTGCAGATTTCGCCGAGGGTGTTGAACACTTCCGCTTCCTGACGGATATCACCGTCGAAAGTCAGGATGTTGATCATCGTCAGGCCGTGACGTTTACCGACTTCGTAGTCGTTAAAGTCGTGCGCCGGGGTGATTTTCACGCAGCCGGTGCCTTTTTCCATATCGGCGTGTTCGTCACCGACGATGCGGATGCGGCGGCCAACCAGCGGCAGAACGATTTCTTTGCCGATTAAATCTTTGTAGCGCGGATCTTCCGGGTTCACGGCCACGCCGGTATCACCGAGCACGGTTTCCGGACGGGTGGTGGCGACCACCAGGTAATCTTTGCCTTCGGCAGTTTTAGCGCCGTCGGCCAGCGGGTAGCGCAGGTGCCACATGGAACCTTTGGACTCGCGGTTTTCCACTTCCAGATCGGAGATGGCGGTGCGCAGTTTTGGATCCCAGTTCACCAGGCGCTTGCCACGGTAGATCAGATCTTCTTTGTGCAGGCGGACAAACACTTCGCGTACCGCGTTGGACAGGCCTTCGTCCATGGTGAAGCGCTCGCGCTCCCAGTCCACGGAGTTGCCCAGACGGCGCATCTGACGGGTGATGGTGCCGCCGGATTCTGCCTTCCACTGCCAGATTTTGTCGATGAACGCGTCGCGGCCATAGTCATGGCGGGTTTTATTTTCTTCTGCGGCGATTTTGCGCTCAACCACCATCTGGGTGGCAATACCGGCATGGTCGGTACCGGCCTGCCACAGGGTGTTTTTACCCTGCATGCGCTGGTAGCGGATCATGGTGTCCATGATGGTCTGCTGGAAGGCGTGCCCCATGTGCAGGCTGCCGGTGACGTTCGGCGGCGGGATCATGATGCAGAAGCTTTCCTGGCTGGTATCGCCATTGGGCTTGAAGTAACCCTGGTTTTCCCAGTGATCGTACAGCTTCTGTTCGATCTCTTTCGGGTCGTAGGCGGTATCGAGGTGACTGTTTGTCTTTTCCATTTTATATCGTTGTTCAGTGAGTTGGCGGCGTGGCCGTGGTCAAATGGAAGCCGACGCTGCGATAAGCTTTATATCGGTCGCGCGCCAACTGTTTCAGGGTGTCTTCGTATGGGACGAAGTCTACCACTTCATGGAAAGCAGTAGCAAAATCTGCAAACTGCGGCAGCAGGGCGATCAGCAGGTCACGCGGGGAGTTACCGCGTTTGCCGGGCCAGCACAGTTCGACCGGGGCGCCGTAATGCGGGCCTTCACCGGCCAGGTTATGCGGCACAAACTGGTGTGGATCGCGCTGCCACAGCGCTTCGTCCAACCGCTGGGCCTGTTCCTGGCTCTCGCAGGCGATCAACACCCGCTTGCCGGAGCGCCAGCGTTCGGCGGCAACGGCGCAGGCCACGGCCTCATGCGCGCTGAGCGCACCTGCGGGTTCCGCGTGTTCGATTAGATAGAACGTTGCCTGTTTCATGGTCTGATTCACCGCTGCCTATAAAAAGTGTAGGGGCACAGCATGCTGTGCCCCTCGGGATTATACCTGAATTACCACTCAGATTTAATCGTCGCCGTTTAACCCGGCGCGGTTCAACAAGAATTGAGACAGCAAGGCGACCGGACGACCGGTGGCCCCTTTGGCCTTGCCGGAGCGCCAGGCGGTGCCGGCGATATCCAGGTGTGCCCAGCTGTACTTGCGGGTAAAGCGCGACAGGAAGCAGGCCGCAGTGATCGCCCCGCCCGGACGGCCACCAATGTTCGCCATATCGGCAAAGTTGGAGTCCAGCTGCTCGTAGTACTCGTCGGACATCGGCAAGCGCCACGCACGGTCGCCGGCCTGTTCGGACGCGCCGATCAGTTCGTGCGCCAGCGGGTTGTGGTTCGACATCAGGCCGGTGATGTGGTGGCCCAGCGCGATCACGCAGGCGCCGGTCAGGGTGGCAACGTCAATCACCAGCTCCGGATCGAAACGCTCGACGTAGGTCAGGGTGTCGCACAGCACCAGGCGGCCTTCGGCGTCGGTGTTCAACACCTCGACGGTCTGGCCGGACATGGTGGTCAGCACGTCGCCCGGACGATAAGCGCTGCCGCCCGGCATGTTTTCACAGCCGGCCAGCACGCCAATCACGTTCAGCGGCAGGTTCAGTTCCGCCACTACGCGCATCACGCCGTACACGGTGGCGGCGCCACACATGTCGTACTTCATCTCGTCCATGCCTTCGGCAGGTTTGATCGAGATGCCGCCGGCATCAAAGGTCAGCCCTTTACCGACGAGCACAATTGGCTTAGCGTCCGGGTTCGGGTTGCCCTTATATTCCATCACCGACATCAATGATTCGTTACGCGACCCTGCACCCACCGCCAGATAGGCGTTCATCCCCAACTCTTTCATCTGCTGTTCGCCGATGACGCGGGTGGTGATGTTGGTGCTGAAGGCGTCTGCCAGTTGGCGAGCCTGTGAGGCCAGGTAACCTGCGTTACAGATGTTCGGCGGCATATTGCCGAGATCTTTCGCCGCCTTGATGCCGGAAGACACCGCCAGCCCGTGCTGGATCGCACGTTCACCGCTGGTGAGTTCACGACGGGTCGGCACGTTGAACACCATCTTGCGCAGCGGACGACGTGGCTCCACTTTGTTGCTTTTCAGCTGATCGAAGGTGTAGAGCGTTTCTTTTGCGGTTTCCACCGCCTGACGCACCTTCCAGTAAGTGTTGCGGCCTTTCACGTGCAGCTCGGTCAGGAAGCAGACCGCTTCCATGGAGCCGGTATCGTTAAGGGTATTGATGGTTTTTTGAATCACCTGTTTGTACTGGCGTTCATCGAGCTCGCGCTCTTTGCCACAGCCAATTAACAGGATGCGTTCGGAGAGAATGTTAGGTACATGGTGCAGCAGTAACGTCTGCCCGACTTTACCTTCCAGTTCGCCACGGCGCAGCAAAGCGCTGATATAACCATCACTGATTTTGTCGAGTTGTTCTGCGATAGGGGACAAGCGGCGCGGTTCAAAAACGCCGACTACAATACAGGCACTGCGCTGTTTTTCCGGGCTACCGCTTTTTACACTGAACTCCATGCACTCTCCTGAATCTTAAAGACAAAGGCAGGCGCTACGGCTAGAATGACGCACTCCGTAACGATCTCCCGCCATTGAGTTAACGAGTTATGTTAACCTGAACGGCGTAAATTGCTCTGTTTTGGCGACTATAGGCAAGTTCCTATAGGACACCCAAATGCTAGATGTTGTAATACTATTTTAGCTGTGTCGGTTGCCATATGATGAGAATAAATGGCGGATTAGCGATGAAACTATCGATTTTCCTGCAAAAAGACAAGTTTTCACAGGCGTAATAAGCGTGATCATCATAAGATATCTGGTACGGGAAACGCTAAAGAGCCAAATCGCGATCTTGTTCATCCTGCTTCTGATCTTCTTTTGTCAGAACCTGGTCAGGGTGTTAGGCGATGCGGTGGACGGCGATGTCCCGACAAATTTAGTTCTTTCTTTGCTCGCATTGGGTGTGCCGAAGATGGCGCAGCTAATCCTGCCATTAAGCCTGTTTCTCGGCCTATTGATGACGCTTGGGCGGCTGTATACCGACAGCGAAATCACCGTCATGCATGCCTGCGGACTGGGTAAACGAACCCTGATTATCTCGGCGATGGTGCTGGCGTTGATCACCTCCGTTGTGGCAGCGGTCAACGTGTTCTGGGCAGGTCCCATGGCCTCGCGCTATCAGGACGTGGTGCTCAGCGAAGCCAAAGCCAACCCCAGTATTGCCGGGCTGGCGGAAGGGCAGTTCAAAACCTCGCAAGATGGCAACGCGGTACTGTTTATCGGCAACGTTAAAGGCAGCACCTTCAACAACGTGTTCCTGGCGCAACTGCGGCCGAACGGCAACCAACGCCCTTCCGTGGTGGTGGCCGAGCACGGCCAGATCAACCAGATTAAAGACGGTTCGCAGGTAGTGACGCTGGACAAGGGCACCCGTTTTGAGGGCACCGCGCTGCTGCGTGACTTCCGCATTACCGATTTCAATGACTATAAAGCCGTGGTAGGCCACCGTGCGGTCGCCGTGGACGGCAACCAGGCCGAGCAGATGTCGATGACGACGCTGCTGGCGTCTGACGATCCGGACGCGCGCGCCGAGTTCCACTGGCGCCTGACGCTGGTGTTGTCGGTGGTAATTATGGCGTTGCTGGTGGTACCGCTCAGCGTGGTGAACCCGCGCCAGGGCCGCGTGCTGAGCATGCTGCCGGCCATCCTGCTGTATTTGATATTCTTCCTGCTGCAGACCTCGCTGCGTTCTAACGGCGGCAAGGGCAAGCTGGATCCGATGATATGGCTGTGGGTAGTCAACGCGGCGTACTTCGCGATCGCGCTGGCGCTGAACCTGTGGGATACCGTGCCGATGCGTAAGCTGCGTGCACGCCTGAGAGGAGCGGCCTGATGTTTGGTGTTTTAGACCGATATATCGGTAAGACAATTTTCAACACCATCATCATGACGCTGTTCATGCTGGTGTCGCTTTCCGGCATCATCAAGTTCGTCGACCAGCTGCGTAAAGTGGGCCAGGGCGAGTATACGGCGTTGAGCGCCGGGATGTTTACCCTGCTGAGCGTGCCGAAAGACATCGAGATTTTCTTCCCGATGGCGGCCCTGTTGGGTGCATTGCTCGGCCTGGGGCAACTGGCAACGCGCAGTGAACTGGTGGTGATGCAGGCTTCTGGCTTTACCCGCATGCAAATCGCCGGTTCGGTGATGAAAACCGCCATCCCGCTGGTGCTGTTGACCATGGCGATTGGCGAGTGGGTGGCACCGCAGGGCGACCAGATGGCGCGTAACTACCGTGCACAGCAGATGTACGGCGGTTCACTGCTTTCCACCAAGAACGGTCTGTGGGCGAAAGACGGTACCGACTTTATCTATATCGAACGCGTAGCGGGCGAGAAAGAGCTTTCCGGCGTAAACATCTACCACTTCAACGACCAGCGCAGACTGGAGACGGTGCGTTATGCCGCGACCGCCAGCTTTGAAGACGGCGTGTGGAAGCTTTCGCAGGTGGATACCTCTGATCTGACCGACCCGAAACAAGTGACCGGCACCCAAACGCTGACCGGCGAATGGAAAACCAACCTGACCCCGGACAAACTGGGCGTGGTGGCGCTGGATCCAACCTCTCTCTCCATCAGTGGCCTGCACAACTACGTGAAGTACCTGAAGCAGAGCGGCCAGGAAGCCAGCCGTTACCAGCTGAACATGTGGAGCAAGGTGTTCTCGCCGCTCTCCGTTGCGGTGATGATGCTGATGGCGCTGTCGTTCATCTTCGGGCCGCTGCGTAGTGTGCCGATGGGCGTGCGTGTGGTGACCGGTATCAGCTTCGGGTTCCTGTTCTACGTACTGGACCAGATATTCGGCCCGCTAAGCCTGGTGTACAACATGCCGCCGGTGCTGGGCGCGTTGCTGCCAAGCATGCTGTTCTTGTTGATCAGCGTTTATATGCTGCTAAAACGCAAGTAGCGGCGCGACAGCCAGTTTAAGAAGGCGTAGCCATTGGGTTACGCCTTTTTTGTTTCTGGCGCCTGGTGAGGCGCAGAGCGGGATTGGTGATGGTTGGACGTCGGGGCGCCGCATGCTGCGCCCACAAAACGGGCCCAACGTAACCTCGGCGACGATTTTTTCAGCACTTAACTCATTGAACAACGGATAAGTGTTGCACGCGGATCGCTGAAAGGTATAATGCCCACGTTTTCCGCATACTACTTGCAGTGCCGAAGTGGCGAAATCGGTAGACGCAGTTGATTCAAAATCAACCGTAGAGATACGTGCCGGTTCGAGTCCGGCCTTCGGCACCATACGATGCAATTAAGTCGCCTAAGGGCGGCTTTTTTTATTTCTGAAATCAGCTAGATACTCTAAATTCTGTTCGTTTCTTGTTCTCATAATATCTGATGGTATCTGTTGGCATATCGCATGATACAGGATACCGATCCGTATATCGGAAGTTCGATTTTAAGTGGTATACGGTTTTGAGCAATGTGAGCGGTTGAAAGAGGTAAAAGCCTGGAAGGTGGGGACGTCAGGGATGTGCCAAGAGGGGCGCTGTTAAGTCCGCACTGTATTCATTAGAAGGGAGAATGTCAGTCCAAGCCGCCTTCCAGTCACACAGTTGTGAAAGCTAAGCCCATATGTCCGCTGAGTGCCAAGAGCGGACATTGTCAACGTTTTATATAATTCAATGGTAACGTATATCGCTAACCTTGCCTGTAGATTTTAAAGATTTGAAGGGGGCTTAATGAAGCAACAGTCAGAATCACTTTTACCTTTTAAAATCAGTAGGATTCATACAGAAATAGGTGTATTCAAAGTCTATGGATACAGATCATCATTCCGCGCAAGGAAAATGACTATCATCCTCTCAACGGTTTTCATACTTTCCACAGATGGCTGGGAAGAGCTCGCCTTAACCCAAACCAATAATGATTTTATGAAACAACTAATTCCTTACCTAGAATGCCATTTAAAGGCAAGTTTTTAGCTTCCTAATTAGCCACAAATAGACATTATCATTGAGCCACCACAACATATGTCAAAACTAAGTTCAGATGTCCGGGGCGGGGCAAAGTTAAAATGTCCGCTCTGTGCCAGAAGCGGACGTTTTCTTTGAGCCAGAACTGCCAAATTTCTATCAGTATCAAAACCATTAAACTGTGTGTGCCGCAAAGCGGTTTTCAGGTAATCCGGGACTGAGATCAGATTTAGCTTTGAGCAATGCACCGTCATATTCAGACAGCGCAGTGAGTCCCACTGTAGCCGTGGTGCAATAGAGACGGGTAAAACCCTCACCGGCGAGTGTCGGACAGGTGCTCTGGATTCCAGGTGACGTCAGAATAACGTCTGTGGTCCCATCCGGGCGGTAACGGACAACACGGTTCCCCCCCCATTCAGCATTCCATAGATAGCCCATCTCATCCACGCAGGAGCCGTCAGGCGCGCCGCTGCCTTCGCTTTCGGCGAACACGCGCTGGTTCTGCAGCGAGGGGTAATCACAGCACATTATCCGACCCTGCATCGAGTCACAGTAATAGAGCGTGCCGCCATCGGGGCTGAAACAGATGCTGTTCGGTATAGCGACATCGGGCAGTGCAAGCATCTCAACAGTCAGCGTTGCCGCGTTGAGTCGATGAAACTTACCGATGACTTTAACGGGATAACCGTCATCCATCGTCCCGAAGACAAAATTACCGGCACGGTCACATCGTCCATCACCTATGCGGGTGCCGGTGCCTCCCGGTGAAGCGGCCACTGGGGTAATTAACCCGCTGTTGAGATCATAGAAAGCCAGCCTTGACGCGAATCCCATCAGCAGAATGTGACTTTGTTCAGTCAGTGCAAAGGAGCCGAGGCGTTCAGGCAGCGACCAGCGCATCACAGCATCATTGCCTTCTTCTATGGCGAGCAGTTCACTGGCTTCAATGTCAGTCCAGTAGAGCCTGCGGGTTCTTTCACACCACAGCGGGCACTCTCCGAGCGTATTCCTGACCTCAGCTGCAATTGAAAACATGATAATCCTCCGGATATAAAAGGTCGTACTGCACGAGGGCAAAAGTGGATAACGCAGTTACTGCAGAAAACGTGCAGAGAGCCGATCGCCGAAAAGCATGACGGCAAGTCCGATCAGCATGACAACCATTCCCCCCAGCCTGAGTAACGAAACCGGACGCCGCACAGCGCCCAGCAAGCCAAAATGGTCAATCATCTGCGAGGAAAGTAACTGTCCGACAATCGCCAGCCCGAGCAGAGCTGAAAACCCGATTTTCGGCGCAAGCACGACATAGCTGAACAGGGCACATGCGCCTATCATTCCGCCCGCCAGACTCCAGAGGGGTTGCGACGGGATCGCCGCTAGCGATGTCATCAACCCACCCCGCAGCAGCGCGTAAATCCCCAGACTGAACGCGCCCGCCGTAAATGAAAACAGCGCCGCAGTGACCGGGTCGCCGCCCAGTCCCTTTGCCAGCTGGCTGTTCAGGGTCGTCTGCAGGGTGATCCCCAGACCTGCGGCAAAAGCGATTACGTAATAGATCATGCCCATGCTTTTCACCCTGGTCAGTCGGCCTGCACCAGCGGCAGGAAGGTGTCAGCAAAAATGTCAGGCTGGTAGCCAGAGGCTGCAAAAAGGTGCTCACGCGACTCATCAATCGCCGCACGTAGTCGCGCGCTGTCTACGCCCAGCACCTTACCGTTCTGTTTAACGATGCGTCCGCCGATCATGACGGTGTCGATGTTGCTGCGCTCGGCGGCATGAACCACCGTGCCAAAGGCATTGCCGGACGGGTAAAGATTGAGATCACTGACGCTAATCAGCACCAGGTCGGCTTGTTTGCCTGGCGTCAGGCTGCCCACTTTGTCCTGCAGCCCTGCACAGGCAGCGCCATCAAGAGTCGCGGCTTTAAGGAGTTGCGCCGCCGGAAGCGTTTTCAGCGCATGTTCAGAATCGCAGCACTGCTGCTGATGCATGCCCATCACGCGCTGCAGGTAAAAGGCGACGCGCATCTCCATAAACATATCGGTGCTGTACGAGGTTTCATTGTCTACGCTCAGGCCAGGGTTGATGCCATGACGCTGCGCGGCCTCAATGGCGAACATCCCGCTTTCGATGCCATAGTGCGAATCTGAGCGCGGGCAGACATTCACCCGGACACCGGCCTCCCGTAGAATTTTCCATCCCCGGTCGGGCAGCGCCGTGCAGTGATTGAAAATATTGTCCGGACCCAGCAGCCCTTGCTGATGCAGCGACTCAAGTTCAGACCCCATCTCAGCGCCAAAGAACTCAGTGACAATCGACAGTCCCAGCCTGCGGGCCTCGGCCCACAACTCCGGCTCCAGCTGGGCCATGACGGCGAGAGAGACCAGGCTTTCAGGGTTGTCGGTGAAATACTTATCCTGCAGACGCTGCCAGTTTCCCGGCCAGTGGGCTTTATCCCATTCGCCAGCTACCGGTGCGCCGGAAGCATGAATGGCACGAATGCCGGTATCAAGCAGGGCCTCCACGGCGGCATCGGAATGCGCTGCGGTTCGGCTGTTGTGCGAGTTATCGATCATCATGGTGATGCCCGCGTCAATAGCGCCCAGCGCCGTCAGCAGGTTGCCAACATAGATATCGGCAGGACGGTAATATTTAGCGAAGGAGAAGTGCGTGGCGTTGCTGTAGTCGTCCAGGCAGGTGGCGTTTGGGTTAATGCGGCGCAGCTGTCCTTCCCATGCGTGACGATGAGAATCGACCATTCCCGGCATGGCGATCATGTTGGTGGCATCAATGACATGCGCACCCTGCACATCAAGGTTCTGGCCCACGGCGGTAATCGTTGAGCCGTTGATGAGAATATCGCCGCGCTCAATGTTACCGACGTTCCCGTCCATGCTCAGTATCGTCGCGCCACGAATCAACGTAGCCCGTGAAGTGACATTCTGATTGTTAACAATATTTCGGATGTAGTCGGTCATTAAACCTGCCTCTTTCCTGATTAATGGGGAAACGATACGCCACGTCATTAGCCTAAAAAAGATGCTTAAAACGTTTTCATAATTCATAATTCGCGAATAATCAGACTCACTTTTACCCAGGAGCAGGACGATGGATCGGATTCAGGCTATGCAGGTCTTTATAAGAGTTGCTGAAGCCGGAAGCTTTGTGCGCGCGGCAGAGACACTGTCACTGCCAGCTTCCACCGTCACCAGCACGATTAAAAATCTGGAGAGATACCTGCAGGTGCGTCTGCTTAACCGGACGACGAGGCGGGTCAGACTCACTCCTGAAGGCCTGCAGTATCTTGCGCAGTGCCGGGAAATCCTTTCACTGATTGAACACACGGAATCCAGCCTGACCGATTCCGTCAGGCGGCCCCAGGGGCGACTGCGGATAGATATGCCCGGTGGGATCGCCCATTTTATCGTCATGCCGAATCTGAAAGATTTTTACCGGCTCTATCCGGATATTTATCTGATGATTGGCGTCAGCGACCGGCAGGTTGATCTTGTTCAGGAGGGTGTGGATTGCGTCATCAGAACCGGGGAATTAACCGACTCCACGCTGGTTGCCCGTCCCCTTGGCCGGTTTCGCTGGGTGACCTGTGCCTCGCCGGACTATCTCAGGGAGTACGGTATCCCTGAGATGCCGGAAGCGTTGTCGCAGCATCGTGCGATCCATTATTTCTCCGGTTCGGGAAGACGGACCAATGAACTGCGTTTTACGCGTGGCACTGAGATGCTTTCCGTTCCGGTAGAAGGAGACGCAGCCGTTAACGAAACGGGACTCTATATCAGACTGTGTCTTGAGGGTTTTGGGCTGGCGCAGCTTGCTGAGAATGTGATTTCGGAGAATCTGCAGCAAGGCAAGCTGGTCGAGGTTCTGGCGGACTGGCAGCCACCTTCAGTGCCGGTGACGATGCTCTATCCGCATCAGCGTTTTCTCTCTCCCGCAGTGCGTGCTTTTGCTGACTGGGTCGCCGGGCTTTTTAACGATGGCGCAGGTCAAAAACGGTCTTCTCTGTAAAAGGTCGCCTTAAGTAGCAGGAATATTTATCGGAACGATAATGGAGAGTATCCACAGCAGGAGAACAGAGCGCTCTCCTGCAGTGTCAGCAAATTCAGCCCGGCTGCTGTGCCGGTTCCAGGTGTGCATTTCGTCCGGCAGCCATTCCTGTGCAGGCACCAGCGACCGCGATTGCTGCGGTCATCAGTAATGGCAATGTCCAGCCTCCGGACAACTCCTGTACTTTGCCCAGCAACAGCGGACCCATCGCCGCCATCAGATAACCGACGCTCTGCGCCATGCCTGACAGCGCGGCGGCGTCACCGGCATTTTTGGTACGTAGCCCGATGAAGGTCAGGCCCAGCATCATACTGGCACCCGAGCCGAAGCCGAGAAGAGCAGCCCACAACATCGCCAGATTTGGCAGGTATAGGATGCCGATAAAGGACGCAGCGGTTAACAGGCTGACGCCGGCAGCGGCTGCTTTCTGATCGTTGAGGCGATGCAGCGTGGCCGCCAGAATCAGGCCGGGAATAGCTGTGGTCAGCTGAAGAATGCCGTGTACTTCACCGGCCTGGGCTGAGGAGAGTCCACTGTCCGTTAGAATGGCGGGTAGCCAGCCGACAGCAACATAAAACGGCATCGCATTCAGGCCCATAAACAAGGTGACCTGCCATGCCAGAGGCGAGCGCCAGACCGCGACGGTCGCCGCTTTTTTCTCACCCTCTCCTGGCAACTGATGCTTCATCTTTAACTGGGGCAACCATAAAAGCAACGCAAGCAGCGGTGCAATAACCAGCATGGCTAACGCGATGTTCCAGCCCCAGCCCTGCGTCAGAGGAATGACAATGGCTGAACCAATAGCACCAGCCGCGCCCATGGTGATGGAATATGCCCCCGTCACGGAAGCCACGTTGCCAGAAAAGTCACGTTTGATAAGGCCAGGCAGCAGGACATTGCCGAGGGCAATCCCGATACCTATCAATATGGTTCCGCCATAAAGCGCCCAGACACTGCCTGCGGAGCGAAGCAGGATGCCCGCTGAAATCACGGCCAAGGCACCAAAAAGGGTGCGTTCAAGACCGTACTTGTGTGAGATGGATGCGCTCAGCGGTGAAAAGGCGGCAAAGGCCAGCAAAGGCAGCGAGTTAAGCAACCCAACGGCAGTAATACTTAGCCCAAAATCATGGCGAATAGACTCTAAAACGGGTGCGATAGCGGTAAAAGGAACACGCAGGTTGATAGCTATAAAAAGGATGCCGGTCACAAGTATGATTGAAGACCACTTGTTCGTAGTGTGGGACATAAATTTTGCTTTCTCTGGTAAAAAGAAAGACTTTAAAGGACGCATGAGTTACAGAATATAGATAATCTGACAACATATAACTAAATCATGCCAGTTAATAAAAAACCGGTGACCTCACCGGATGAGTTTAATGCCGATGCTTTCAGTCAGGCTGCTATCGCGCTGCATGTATCATCGTCAGGCGAGTATGCAGGTCAGAGTCCGCACTCTCACCGTAAGGGACAACTTATTATCTCTTTGCGCGGTGCAGTGAGCTGTGAGGTTGAGGATGCGCTGTGGCTTGTTCCACCGGGACATGCTGTCTGGGTTCCGGGTAAAATTCCCCACAGTTGCCGGGTCACGAAGAATGCAGATACCTGCTTTTTGTTCATCGAACCCGGCGCGGCAGCGATGCCGGAAATCTGCTGTACCCTGGCGATGACTTCTCTGGTCCGCGAGCTTGTTCTGTATCTGGCAGAGCAGGGACAGGCTTATTCTCCTGACAGTAAAACTGCCAGGCTCGCAGCGGTGCTGCTGGAGCATATTCCGGATGTGCCGGTTGAAGCGCTCCATCTTCCCGTATCCGATCATCCTAAAATCCGGAATATGGCGGAGGCACTTTTTAATGAGCCTGATGATCGGCGAACGTTAAAGCAG
Source organism: Serratia sp. BW106 (assembly GCF_002607755.1). Taxonomy (NCBI): domain Bacteria; kingdom Pseudomonadati; phylum Pseudomonadota; class Gammaproteobacteria; order Enterobacterales; family Yersiniaceae; genus Serratia; species Serratia sp. BW106. The sequence continues at coordinate 4,063 of NZ_MCGS01000038.1, read as the reverse complement.
TGGGCTGCACATCTGGTCACCAGCGAACGATCGCTGGCCAGGCTGATAAAAGAGGCGACAGGAATGAGCTTTGGTCGCTGGCGTCAACAACTGCATTTGATGATTGCCCTGAGCCATCTGGCTGAAGGTCAGTCCGTGCAGCGTGTAGCCGGAACGCTGGGATATGATTCGGTCAGCGCGTTTATTACGATGTTCAGAAAAGCGCTGGGTAAATCACGGACGCAATATTTTTCGTCTCTAAACTAATGCAAAACAACACAAACCGAATTTTTATAAAGAACGTCAACGTCCGCTGTTCGCTCATAGATGCCCTTTGGTATTGTCGTGGGTAGCCCTGTGCCAGGAGCGAACGTTCATTGGTTCTAGAAATGCTCTCATGTCGTGGCCAATTTTTGTCGGCCACTTCAGTGCACAGCACCCGTTATGGCTGGCTGAGCTGGCGTCTGGCGCTTTACGCCGTGCTGATCTGGGGATTCTGGAAAATCTGGCACGCACCGGGCTGCAAGCCAGAATACCGGCAACTGCTCAAACGCATGGCCATCGCGTGCGCGGTATTTGCCCTGGCATGTGAATACAGCCTCTTTGGTGGAGGGCTGACGTTATGATGACCAACAGCTATCTGGAGTATTTCCTGACGCTGCTCGGCTGGCTGATTAACAACGGCCTGTGGGAGCTGCTGGTCAGCACTGGGCTGTTTGTGCTGCCATTGCTGTTCAAGGTGGCGGCCATCTGGCTGAAGGTGCGTGAGGAAGGTGAGGATGAGGGCAACAAAGGGATGTTGTCCCTGCCGCGCATCGAGAACCTGCTCTACGGCGCGTTTTTTGTGATGCTTGCCTGCTGCCTGCCGCTGATGAATGTCAGCCTGGATACCATCAAATATGACAGCAGTCGGGCGGCAACTTGCGGTACCTGGACACCCAAAAAGCCGGATGAAACCGGGTACGCCAATATCATGTCGAGTATGAACGGCCAAACGGCGAAGGTGCCGGTGTGGTGGTTGGTAGTGCATAAGCTGTCGAAGGGGATCACCTCGGCGGCCGTGGCCACCATTCCGTGCCGGCCGGATCTGCGGCAGGTCCGCTTTGAGGTCCAGCACAGTCGGGTCAACAACCCAGCACTGGCAAAGGAGCTGCAGGACTTCACCAACGACTGCTACGCGCTAGCGTTGTATTCCTGGCAGAACCGCGACCAGGGACAAACGACCGACAAGGCCACACTGCGTGATATCGAGTGGCTGGGGTCGAAAACCTTCCTGAACGGCTACTACAACAACCTGCAGTCGAAAACGCCGCGAGCCAGCTTCCCGTGGAATGAGGCGAGGGACAGCGGCCGGCCAAACACCGGACGGGGTGGGTACCCGACCTGCAGCGAGTGGTGGTCAGCCGGCGAGACGGGCCTGGAGGCCCGCGTGGTGAAACAGGTCGACCCGGGCGTGATGCTGCGGATGTCCGCCGCGCTGAAAATGATGGGGCAGCCAGATGCGGACTATAAAGAGGCGGTAGTGCGCCGCCTGGTCAGCCCAGATAACCTGACCGTCTCCCAGGGCGGACGGGCGTATGCTGGCTATGGTGGTAACGCTGACTTTACCCTGGACAACTCGGTTAACCGTATTGCCTCGATGGGCGGGACCGCGCTGGGGAGCCTGGCGGCGTATCCGGCATTTGATGCGATGCGTCAGGCGCTGCCGATGGTGCAGGCGGTACTGTTGATGGCGGTGTATATCATGGTGCCGCTCATCCTGGCATTCGCAGCCTATGAGTATAAGACGGTGATCACGGTGACATTCGTGGTGTTTGCGCTGAATTTCCTGACGTTCTGGTGGGAGCTGGCGCGCTGGCTGGACAGTTGGCTGCTGGAAGCACTATATGGCTCGGATACACACAGTCGTTGGAATGTAGCCGGGTTCCAAAACAGCACGGATGACCTGATTATGAACCTAGTAATGGGGTGCATGTTTATCGTGTTACCGGCGGTATGGTTAGGGGCACTTTCTTGGGCGGGGATTAGTATGGGGCATGCACTTGGCCAGGCTATCAGCACAGGAACTCAAGATTCAAAAGCTGCAGGTAGTCAGTTGGGAAGTGCAGCGGGAAGTGCTATTACACAGCAAGCCAGTAAATGAAAAAATAAGGCTGGATTGTATATCCGGCTTAATCATTCTGGTGCCAAGTCTGCCTATCATATGTGTTTTTATAAGGTTCATTTTCCCATGAAAAACGTTCGTAACTGTTTTTCTTTAGTCTTGTCTGACTTGTTGCACCAGTTGTTTGTCGTAAAGCATTCTGAATGATTGAAGCTACTGCCCAAAGAGCAATAATACAACCCAAGCTGGCTAAACTGACAATGGCATATGTCGATAACAGAGCGACAAGCACTACACCCAAAAATACAATAGGAATGTGTCCTATCCAAGAGGGAAGGTTTCTCTCCTGAACCTTCCCTACGCATACATTGTCCCAATGTTTCATTGCAGATGACAGGCGTTTCCAAGCCTTGGCGACATTTCTCCCGCGTTGGTAGGCTCGTTCATGATTTGATTGTTCCATTACCCCCCCTAAATGCCAAAGGAATATGTTTATTTCGCCCACTATAGTCGAAATAACAACCAATTACTATTTGTCGGCCACCACTGACAACAGTTGTCCAGGTTGGTTTTTCTGTGTCTGATGACTACCTCAGGCTTAGTAAAGTATTCTGTTCCCCGAGAGATGATTTTGTTTCTAAATCTGATGTAGCCCCCTGAAACACCAGACAGTAGCTGTATCTCCAGATAAGAGATAGGCTTGAATATATGTCTAACACTAACACCAATTTTGAGATGACCGGGATCCTGTTAGGGCAAGAAGTCCGTAAACGTAAAACTCCTCAGGAAAAGATCGCCATTATCCAGCAGACGATGGAGCCAGGCATGAATGTCTCCCATGTCGCCCGCCTGCATGGCATCCAGCCCAGCCTGCTGTTTAAGTGGAAGAAGCAGTATCAGGAAGGCAGCCTCACCGCCGTTGCGGCCGGAGAAGAAGTCGTTCCAGCTTCTGAGCTTACTGCTGCTCTGAAGCAGGTCCGGGAGCTTCAGCGCCTGCTGGGCAAGAAGACGATGGAAGTTGAGATCCTGAAAGAAGCTGTGGAGTACGGTCAGTCGCGAAAATGGATAGCGCACGCGCCCTTGTTGCCAAAGGACGGGGAATAGCCCTGGTCAGCCGCACCATGGGCGTGTCGCGTGCGCAGCTGTCACTGCGAATTAACCGTTCTGCCGACTGGCAGGACAGGCGCTGTAAGCGGCGTAATGATGAAGCAGACGCTGAAATACTGTCAGAGCTCCTCGATATCATCAGCGATATGCCCAGTTACGGCTATCGCCGTGTGTGGGGCATCCTGCGTAAGCAACGTCGCACAGAGGGGCTGACACCCGTGAACGCCAAACGGCTTTACAGGATAATGAGCGAGCATAATCTGTTGTTATTGCATGACAAACCAGAGCGGCCAAAGCGTGAACATAAGGGCAAAATAGCGGTGGCAGAAAGCGATATGCGCTGGTGTTCAGATGGCTTCGAGTTCGGCTGTGACAACGGAGAAAAACTGCGGGTTACGTTCGCGCTGGACTGTTGCGACAGAGAGGCCATAGACTGGGCTGCAAGCACCGGAGGCTACGACAGTTCGACGGTGCAGGATGTGATGCTGAGGTCGGTGGAAAAGCGCTTCGGCGACAGGCTGCCGGAAACACCAGTGCAGTGGCTGACGGACAACGGTTCAGCATATACCGCGCATGAAACGCGGAGGTTCGCCAAAGAGCTGAATCTGGAGCCGTGTACAACAGCGGTGAGCAGCCCGCAGAGCAATGGCATGGCCGAACGGTTCGTGAAGACGATGAAGGAAGACTATATCGCGTTCATGCCGAAACCGGATGTGAGAACAGCCCTGCGAAACCTTGCAGCGGCGTTCACGCATTACAATGAAAACCACCCGCACAGTGCGCTGGGATATCACTCTCCGAGAGAATACCGGCGGCAACGTGCATCGTTAACCTAAGATACAAAAGCTGTCCGGAGATGGTGGGTCAAGATCA
>NZ_MCGS01000037.1:0-23423 GCF_002607755.1 Serratia sp. BW106 | reverse complement strand
GCTTAACCGATCGGTGTTACCTTAACGGCGGTTTTTTTATGCCTGCGACGAGCGGATAAAAAAATCCCCGGACAGGTCCGGGGAAAGTTCACAGCTTGAAATACGACAATTGCAGCGGCACTTCTCTCTCACTTCCCACTTACACTCACTTCACCGTCAACTCACCCGCCGACACGCGGATGGGCAAACTCTTCACAGCTCATACTCAAGAAACAGCAGCCGGTCAAAGAACAACGACCAGGCCTGATCGAATACACCACGGACACGGAACCCTTTGTTCAGATAAATTTGGCTGGCCTCACTGCTTTGCCATACACACAGCACAATGTTTTTCGCCTGGTGCCGATCAGCCTGCTGCTTTATCAGGGCGAACATCGGGTTAAAATGCCCCTGTCCGCGAAACTGGCTTTCAATCGCCAGGCTACAGATAAAATAATCATCCTCAGTGCACAGGCTTTGCACAAAGTGATCGTAAGCCTCATCAAGCGGCTTCAGTTCATCGCGGTAGTGGTAATCCGCTTTTACGCCATACAGCTCACTGACAGTAGCCGCATTGAAAAAGCCGACAAACGTCCCGCGCCGATCGTAAGCCACCGTGATCAGATCCAGATAAGGCTCGATATTTTGTGCCTGCTGTACCGACACCAGATCCAGCCCGGCCCGGTTGCCAACAGAACAGTACTCCAGGTAGCTGGTACTAAAAATCAGCTTCGCCATGCGGGTTTTATCTGTTTCACTCGCCTGCCGCCCCGGTAGAAAATGTAATGATCTCCCCGGCTCCGACAACACCGCATCCCCCTCTCCTGTGGTCTGGCACCAGTAACTACCCGCCGTAATCTGCCGCCGGTTATCGGCGATCAGGTATTCTCCAAACAGTTGATTTACCCGATCAAGCTGGCGGTCATGGGAAAGCACGGAATAATAGTGGTAATGGTCGATATCGGAACGGATCTGCGCTGGATAGGCCATACGCGGCACTTCATCGACGGTAAATATTTCCGCATGGCGTGCCAGATCCAAGGGTTGTTCAAGCCGCCAATCCACCTGCTCCAAACGGCTGACACATTGCAGATAACTGCGCTGTTCTTCCTGTGACAGCGGTAACCGTTCATCGGTGATCACATCCTCCAACAGGCGCATGCCACGGACTCCGCAGGTGACCGCCTGCGGGTCAGCGTTATACAGGACACCGTAATCCCGGCAGAAGCGATCATGACTGAGGAACGTACAGCCTATATAGCGACTCCACAGTTGATAAAAGGGATCAAACAGTTTCCGTTCATAAATCGAATTCTTTTTCGGGACTTCGCCACTTTCCGCCGCATAGATCTGATCCAACCCCGCCAGCATCTGGCACAGCGAGATATCCCCCTTGCGGCTGATGATCATGCCGGTTTCATCGAGAAACAGATTCAGCCAGCTGACGTGGCTGACCTCGCCCCCAGCCAGAAACTGAAGATAATCTGGCAGTTCAGGCTTAATCAAAAACAGCGTCGCCGACCGGTGGGGTATGGTATCGATATCCATGTACAGCCCCCCCATCTCGATCAAAATCAGAAAGCGGAAGTAGTCGGAAAGCGTGGCGTAATAGCGCTTATCATGCAGTTGATGGATAAAGCCCAGGTTGTCGCCGACCCTTTTTTGCGCCAGTTCGCTCAGTGAATGCACCTGCAGGCGATGATTACCGGCATCATACTCCCCCAGGTAGCCACCTTTTCTCACCGGTACGGGGATGAAATACGCATCCCTTGCCAGTTGCTGCGCGTCCCAAACCCACAACATGCCGACCCAGTCAGTCGTCTCGGCGCTAGCCACCGCCTGCTGCGCGTCGCCCCACTGGGAAATAACCTCTCTGGCATCGTCAGGGATAGCGCCCCCCAGCCAGATTCGGTGCAGCCGTTTTTCACTCGCTGCCAGCGGGCGGGTAGGAACGCAAAAGAGTGAAGAACAGCGGGCGGCATCGAATAAATGCCCATGTGCCGCCAGCCATTCGCGCAGTTGAGTGACCCCACGCTGATAGCTTTCCAGCAGCGCCGGTGAAGTCTGGCGCTGATATTTTACGAACTCAAACTTCAGGTCGTGGATCCGTGCCTCGTATTCGGCTCGAAACAGATCGTCTCGCAGAGCGCCAAAATGCCCGTTGTTAAGCTTCATCGGAGGCCATCCTTATCGATGACAGCGGTACCGAAGAGCCATAACCCTGCGGATTTTTGCTCTGCCAGGACCAGGCATCGCCCACCATTTTTTCCAGACTGCGTTTGGCTTGCCAGCCCAATTTCTCTGCCGCCAGCGACGGATCGGACCAACACTCGGCTATATCTCCCGCTCGTCGGGGGTTAAATTGATAGGCGATTTTGAACCCGCAGGCACGTTCAAAGGCCCGAATAATCTCCAGAACCGAGTAGCCTTTACCGGTGCCCAGGTTATAGACATTAAAACCGGGTTGCAGGTTATCCAGCGCCTTCAAATGCCCTTCGGCCAGGTCCATCACGTGAATATAATCTCGTACCCCGGTACCATCGCTGGTGGGATAGTCGTTGCCATACACCGGCAACACCGCGAGTTTGCCAATAGCCACCTGCGCCAGATAAGCCAGAAGATTATTGGGAATGCCGGCGGGATCCTCACCAATCAAGCCAGACTCATGCGCGCCGGCCGGATTAAAGTAACGCAGCGCGGTAATCGCCATCTGCGGTGCCGTGGAGGCAAACTCCGCCAGGATCTGCTCGACAATCAGTTTGGAGGTTCCGTAGGGGTTGGTGGTCTGCCCAACGCGACAGTTCTCCGTCAGTGGGGTATATTCCGCCGGCCCATAGACGGTGGCCGAAGAGCTGAAAATAAATTGCTTAACGCCGGCATGGCGCATTCTGTCCAGTACGATCAATGAGCCGGAGATATTATTTTGATAATACCTCAACGGTTCTTCGGTAGATTCCCTGACCGACTTCAATCCCGCAAGATGAATAACCGCATGAATATCATGCTGGCGGAATATATGATCCAGCAAATGATGTTGCTGGATATCTCCCTGATAAAAAATCACTTTTTTACCGGTCAAGCGTTCCACCCGAAACAAAGACTCTGGCGAGCTATTGGACAGGTTGTCCAGTACGACAACTTCCTCCCCCCTTTCCAACAGCGCCAACACCGTATGCGAGCCGATATAACCGGCGCCGCCCGTCACCAATATAGCCATCATATATCCTTGTTTGTGTTTAAAATAAACGACTCACTCAGAAACCACCTAAACTTCCCGGGTCTTAAAACCGACAGGTAAAGCAATACAAAGCAGTAATATGGCTAACAGATAAACGGAGGAATGTGGCCCGTACTCGGTCAGGATCCCTTGTAATATTCCGGCCAGGATCACGCCGGTAGAAATGCTGTTGGTGAATAACGTGGTGGCCATACCCGCCCGTTCCGGCATTAAATCCTGGAAATACAGCATGCCGACGGTGGCAATAATGCCGATAAAAATGGCGTTAAACAGCTGCAAGGCCAGTAACCCGGTGGTCGAGGTAAACCACAGCATCCCGGCATAAAACACGATGCCGGCCACCATGGCCCCCGCCATCATCAGGCGCTTGCCCACTCGGTTTACGTAACGTCCCACCAGGATCATGATGGGGATTTCGATTGCGGCGGCGATGCCCATCATCCAGCCGGTCAGACTTTGCGGCAAACCCAGCTCGGCCGTGATATACAGCGGCACATCAATCAGATACATCGCGCTGCAGGTCCACATCAATACCGAGGCGAAAAACAGCAGGCTAATGTCTTTATCGAAGACTGTTTTTTGCTGTATGGCGACGTCATCGCCCACCACGGGGCGAGCGACCTCGGGCAATATCCACCAGGCCAGCAGTGTGACCAGCAGAAATATGCCGGCGGCAAAAATAAACATCGCCGTGAAGCCATAATTCACCACCAGCATAAAAGCCAACGGCGGACCAAAAACCCAGGCCAAAGAAAGTTGGGCGCGCATGATGGCGCTGAACATAGCGACGTTTTGCGATGAACGCTCCCCGTACTCTCGTGCCAGAGCGAATAATTGCGGTATCGCCGTATTGGCAATGGCGGTTAACAGCACGCCCGCCGTAATTAACGTCAGGTAATTGCGATTAAAAGCAAATAACAGACAGTTCCCTGCCGCCAATAAATAACAGATTAAAATCAAATAGCGCCGGTCACGCTGGCGATCTGATTTTTTCGCCAATAAAAAACTGACAATAATGCCGACCCCGGCGTTAACCGCATAAAAAAAACCGACCCATAATGACGACACCCGCACCTCGGTGGTGAGGAACAGGCTTAGGGTCGGTATTTGCAGTGCCCCGGCAATCCCGGAAAAAAAAGCAACGACCATAAAGGTCAGCCGTATCGAATTCATCTCTGATTACCGTCGGTCGCTGCTGTTAACCATCAATAACGGCCCGCCTGCAAACAGACGGGCCGTGGCTCAGGGATTACACTTTCTCGGCGCGGCTATAGCGTTTGCCGTCTGGGCTGACCGCACGGATCAGCACCTCACCGGTGACGCCAGGCTTGGCTTTGGCATCGTAACGCTGCCATTGCTTGCCACCGTCGGTGGAATACTCAATGCCCAGACCCGGCAACGAGATATTGGCCTCCAGTTTGCCCCCCATCACGCGGGCACCCGGCACTGGCAACCGATAACTCACGCCGCCCTTGTCCAGTTTCGCCAACTCTCGCTGGCCGAGGATATTGGCAAAACGCAGCCAGTCCCGATCCAGTTTTTGGCTGTCGATAAAGTGGGTTTCGCCACCTTTATATTCCCGACCCACCTTATAATCCTGCTCCCAATCCGCCCGATGCCATGCGCGCTCAGCCACTGACAAGGAACGCGGGAAGATCATGTACTCCATTTGATCGTCAGTGCGCTGAGTTTCACTCCACATCTGGGCGGAGATACCGTAAGCACCCGGCCACGGCTTGTCGCTCTTGGCGGTAAAGTGATTGCCATCGCGATCAACCGAAGTTTCGGCGTTCTGCGGCAGGTTGTTCGGGGCAAAGCTGAACATCTTCTGTTCGTCGCTGAAACGGGTGCCCCAGTAGTAACCGCGCTCGTCCGGGTTCACCTCATACGGGAAGTCCATGTAAACGTAATCCGGGTTGGAAAGGATCACTTCGTAACCTTTATTCGCCCAGTCGTTGGCGCTATCAAAACCGCCCCAATACAGCGTATCCCAGAAGTTAACTCCAACCCGTTGAGTGGCGAAGGCCTTGGCATTTTTCGCGTCTTTCAGGCCGTCCTGCCAGGCCTGCATTCTGTCGATGCCATGCGCTTTCACCAGTTGACTGACTTCCACACCAAAGTAGCTTGGCAGATGTTCCATATCGGCGACTTTGCCGTCTTTGATCATCTTTTGGCAGACCTGGGACTTCGCCCATGGCTTGTCTTCTTTGCTCTGATCGATAATGCCTTTGCCTGCTTCGGGCTTGGCCTGATCGGTATAGCCGGCACCCAAACGAATATTTTTCGCTTCGTCGCCGCCAAAGTGCCAGGTGCGCAACGGTTGCCCGGCCTCTTTGTGCATCTGGGCAATTTCGCCGATCACCTTGTCAACAAAGCGCTTGGACGAATCCAGGCATGGGTTAAGGTAACTTTGTCGATTGAAGTACTGCACCGAGGTGGTATTGGAGGTATCGGTCGGATCCACCAGGCGGAACTCATTGGCCTGCTGCTCTTTACCAGCGGCATGCAGCTTTTTATAGCGCGCCTCCATCGAGACCACGGCAGCGCGGGCATGTGCCGGCATATCGATTTCCGGGATCACTTCAATCTGGCGCGCCTGAGCGTATTTAATGATCTCGATGTAATCCTGACGCGAGAAGAACCCGCCATACACCTCTGGCCCCTGTCCGTACTGTGGCAACAGGCAGGTGGTTTCGCTCAGATCGTGGCAACGCTGGCCCCCGACTTCAGTCAGTTCAGGCAGGCCTGGAATGGCAATACGCCAACCTTCGTCGTCACTCAGATGGAAGTGGAATTTATTGAGCTTGTAAGCCGCCATTTGGTCGAGCAGGCGCAGTACCGCATCTTTATGATGGAAGTTACGCGCCACGTCGAGGAAGATGCCGCGATACTGGAAACGCGGTGCATCTTTGGCGTCGAGGGTAGCGATTTTAGCGCTGCCGTCTGTAGGTACCAGCGACAGAATGGACTGCAGGCCATAGAACACCCCGGCCTGATCGAAGCCAATCACCCGCGTTTCTTTATTGCCAATCTTCAACTCATAGGCTCCCGGCACCGCCAGCTCACCTTTGAATTTACCCGGCTGAATATCGGTTTTGACAGGGTAGCCCGCCGCGTTATGGCTTACGCCCAACAGTGCAAAACGTTGGGTCGCCGCGTCCGCCGCCGGTTTGGACAACGCGCTCAGTTCCAGCGCAACGCCGTTGCTCAGATCCACATCTTGCGGATGCACTTTTACCTGCAGTGGCGTCGGTACAATCTGGCCGCGCAGCGAGGCTGCAGGCAAGGTTTTCAACTCGGCGTTTTTGGTAAAGCGGGAAGCCGGCGTCATCAGGATGTTGTTATCATCCTTAATGCGTTTCCACTGGTCGCCGGTAAAGGGCGTCACAAACTGGTTCAAATCTTCGGTATCGGTGTTGACCAGAATTTTTGGCTTGGCATCACCCGAAGCGGCGTACCAACGGGGGACAAAGTCGGTTTTAAACAGCTGCCAATATTCGGCAATAATCGGGATTTCAACCGTTTGACCAGCCGGGAAGCCGGTAAATTTATCGGTCGGCTCCAGTTTGTACAGGTCGCCGGTCAGGTGAGTTATTTTGAACTGATCATTATCCACCCTCATGGTTTGACGGGCGCTGTGGAAGTAAATCGCCCAGTCGTGACCTTTAATCTCCTGATGATCGTTGGTCAGACTGATCAATACCTTGTTGCAGGCTGCCCAGTCGGCTCCCAATTTACCGCAATCCAGGCCGCTGTCGGCAGCCCGGTTATCGACCATTTTCAAATTCAATTTTAGCTGGCTCAGTTGATCCACCAGCGGCTGATTGGCCAACGCATTCCCCGCGCTACCAAATAATCCAACGGTTGCCGTTAATGCAGCAAGCGTACTTAATTTGAATTTGTTCATTTTTAGCATCATCCTTAATTATTGTTATCGTGGATCTCTTTCCAAATCTGACCACACTTGGCGTCGTAGGCCTGACCGTTACCGCTGTGAACTGCCTGAATGCAGTTCTGATAATCCATCACTCGCACCGTTTCTTTCTCGGCGAACTGCTGGTGCTGCTTCTCTTGTTTCAGCACGTTCAGTACCGCCTGGCACGACTGCAATTTTTCCGGTGAACCTTCTGCGGTATTAATGCAGGCGCTGTAGGCCTGTTTCAGTTTGGCATCTTCCGGCGGTGCGGCGGGCTGCACACAGGCACTCAGCGTGACTGCCGCGGCTAACATCAGCATGATTTTTTTCATCAATATTTTCCCTTTAAGTGTCCCCGGCGCAGCCGCCGGGGAACGCATCAGAAGATGGTAAATGGCGCGATAACCATAAACTTGACGTCTTTCTCGTCCTGGAAGATGTTGCCGTAACCACCGCCCCAGCTTGGGATGTTGGTGTGGTTGTCATACTGGGTGTAGTGCAGTTTCAGCAAGGTGCCTTTGGCACGGCCTTCCTGAATGGTGTACATCGCGTCCAGGCTCCAGGCACTCTCTTTCAGGCGCTGGCTCTGGTCATACATCGGGTTGGTGCTCGGCTTGGCATCCCAGGCGTAAACGTAAGAACCGCCAACCGCCATACCCGGCAGGTTCCAGTTGCTCAGGTCATACATCACCCCGGCGTAAACCGCTTTTTCGCCATTGGCGTTGAAGTCGGAACGGTTATCCCACCAGACGTCGAGGCGACCGTTGGAAGAGGCGTAGGTTGGGGTCATGCGTTGCAGGAAGTAGCCCTGATTACCTTCAGCCTTGACCATGGTGCCTTCCAGACGCCAGTTGAACTGGCCGGTGGTGTAACCAAAGGTCAGCGCCTGCAGCCAGGCCAGGCCGTCGTAAATGCTGTTGGGGTCGTTCTTGTCGCTGATGCGGTCTTCAGTGCCGTAGAACTGATAACTGGTGGTCAGTGGATTGCCTACCAGATCAAACTTGTAAGACGCCTTGGTGAAGTATTGATTCACATAGCCCTGGGCCTGGCCGAAAGCCGCTTCCAGTACCAAATCATTTTTGAAGTCATACTTGGCACCCAGAGAGTGAAGATAGGAGACGCCGGTTTTTTTGTCGTTCTGGCGGAAGTCGTCCATCTCGATATGCCATGGTGCTTTGTACTTATTGGTCCACATGTAGGAGAAGCTCAACTCACCGGCATCACCGTAGTCAAACTTGGCTCCGGCCTCTGCCCCTTGATAGGTACCGGGCATAAAGCTCCAGTGTGGTGCCAGCAGGGTTTGTCCGCTTGGCTGGATATAACCGCCGCGCGCCCAGACAGGGCCATACTTGAATTTAGCCGCGGCTTTGTACAGGCTGATGCCGCCTTTATCGCCGGAATAGTCTTCATCATAGGTACGGTTTTTGGAAGAGAACGCAATTTCATTCGGGTGGCCGCTGGCGCTGGACTCGGCCAGCTCAATGGCGGTAAAGGCTCCGACGTCCACACCAAACATGTCCCAGGCATAGCCCGAAGCAAAATCCAGGCTCAGGTTGGCGGTCGAGTGCGACAGGTTGGTCGTGTATTCATTGTAATCGTCACTGGTCGGATTGAGATCTTTACGGTCACGCTCACGCTGCCAGTAATACACACCGCCGGTCATCGTGGAATCATCGATAAATCCTGCGGCTTTCGCCTCAGGGGCCATGGCAAACCCTGTTCCCAACAGCGCACCCGCGACTGCGAGCGCCAGCGTTTTACGCTGAGCACCGTGCGTACCCATAATGAAATTCCTCTTTGACTTAACTTTAAAAGTTGCAGTCGCCCGTGTTCACCACTGCCCTGCACGACCGCTAATAAAAAACCCAATCGGGTAAAAAAATATTGCTGACGGGCTCAAACCCCACAGCACTTATTGCTACAGACAGACTATTTTTCGCGACGCGAATTATCAAATGAATTATGAGAGAGATTTGTCAAAGTATGACAAAGAGCACATATCGATGAGATTATGTTACGTGGCTATGCAAAGAGGCTGTCGAATAAAAAATTCAATAAAATCAGAATAATTATTGATACAAGGTCAATCAGAGACGATTAATGGTTTCAGCTTAATCAAAAAAGTCAGTGAGAAGAAAAAATATGAGAGCGCTCTCTAAATGACATTAATTCGCATCGCGAATATATAAGGTGATGTTATATGACTGCTGATTTTTATCAAGAAATTGCTGGTACAACCGCCTGATTAAAATTTAAAAATAGATTGAGGAATTAAAAGCTTTAACGGGAGAGAAAACGGGGCTGGCAGGCATAAAAAAAGCGCAACCGAAGTTGCGCTTTATCGCGTTAGCTAACGATCAGCACTCAGGCACCAATTTTAGCCCAGGTATCACGCAGGCCCACGGTGCGGTTAAACACCAGGTGCTCAGCGGAAGAGTCACGGCTGTCAGCGCAGAAATAGCCTTCACGTTCGAACTGGTAGGCTTTTTCCGGCTGTGCAACTGCCAGGCTTGGCTCCACAAAGCCGTGCTTGATCACCAGCGATTCCGGGTTGATGGTGGTGAGGAAATCCTCTGCCGCCGCTGGGTTTGGTACGCTGAACAGGCGATCGTACAGGCGGATTTCAGCCGGTAACGCGTGCTCGACAGAAACCCAGTGGATCACGCCCTTAACCTTACGGCCATCAGCAGGATCCTTGCTCAACGTTTCTGGATCGTAGCTGCAGAAGATAGTGGTAATTTCACCTTCAGCGTCTTTCTCAATGCGTTCCGCCTTGATCACGTAAGCATTGCGCAGGCGAACTTCTTTGCCCAGAACCAGACGCTTGTACTGCTTGTTGGCTTCTTCACGGAAGTCGGCGCGATCGATATAAATCTCACGGCTGAACGGCACTTCGCGGCTGCCCATTTCCGGCTTGTTCGGGTGGTTAGGCATGGTCACCATTTCCACGCCGGTGGTCAGGTTTTCGATGATCACCTTCACCGGATCCAGCACGGCCATCGCGCGCGGTGCGTTCTCGTTCAGATCCTCACGAATACAGGCCTCAAGCGCCATCATTTCGACGTTGTTGTCCTGCTTGGTCACGCCGATACGCTGGCAGAACTCGCGGATGGATGCTGCGGTATAGCCACGGCGACGCAGACCGGAGACGGTCGGCATACGCGGGTCATCCCAGCCTTCAACGATGTTCTCGGTCACCAACTGGTTCAGCTTGCGCTTCGACATGATGGCGTACTCGAGATTCAGGCGCGAGAACTCGTACTGACGCGGATGACAAGGGATGGTGATGTTATCCAGCACCCAGTCATACAGACGGCGGTTGTCCTGGAACTCCAGCGTACACAGCGAATGGGTGATCCCTTCCAGCGCATCGGAAATGCAGTGGGTGAAATCGTACATCGGGTAGATGCACCACTTGTTGCCGGTCTGATGGTGTTCAGCGAATTTGATACGGTACAGCACCGGATCGCGCATCACGATAAAGGATGAAGCCATGTCAATTTTGGCACGCAGGCAAGCGGTACCTTCGGCGAATTCGCCGTTGCGCATTTTCTCAAACAGCGCCAGGTTCTCTTCCACGCTACGACCACGGTACGGGCTGTCTTTGCCCGGAGCCGTCAGGCTGCCGCGATATTCACGGATCTGCTCAGGCGACAGCTCGTCGACGTAGGCCAGGCCTTTGTTGATCAGCTCCACCGCATAGTTGTGCAGTTGATCGAAGTAATCTGAGGAGTAACGGACGTTGCCGCTCCACTCAAAGCCCAGCCACTCCACGTCGTGTTTGATCGACTCAACGAACTCGATGTCTTCTTTCACCGGATTGGTGTCATCAAAACGCAGGTTACATTGACCCTGGTAATCGCGAGCGATGCCGAAATTCAGACAGATGGATTTAGCATGGCCGATATGCAGATAGCCATTTGGCTCCGGCGGGAAACGGGTATGGACTGACGTGTGTTTCCCGGACGCCAGATCTTCATCGACGATCTGACGGATAAAATTGGTTGGGCGGGCTTCAGCCTCACTCATTTCATTATTCCTCAATGCAAAGCGCTACACATAACCGCCTATGATCCAACAAGCCACGCCCGGAAACAACCGTTTGTTTCACGAAAAATGCGCAACGTTGCACCGCGAGAGACCACAGCACCATGAGGGGGCAAACTTTGCCCATAAAAAAGCGGGAAGAGATTACTCTCTTCCCGCCAAAGGTAGGGTGCGTTCCGTCATGACTCGTTAAACACCCCGGGTACTACTCAGGTAAAACAGTTTATTTCTGGATCTCAAACAATTTGGTCTGGCCGGCAACCACAGAACCGGTGGCCAGCGCCGTCAGACCGGCATAATCGTCAGAGTTACTGACCACTACCGGGCTGATCATCGAGCGGGCATTGGCGTTCAGGAATTCCAGATCCAGTTCAAGGATTGGCTGGCCGGCTTTCACCTCAGCACCCTCTTCAACCAGACGCTTGAAGCCCTGACCGTTCAACGCAACGGTGTCGATCCCCATGTGCACCACAATTTCCGCACCCTTGTCGGTTTCCAGACAGAACGCGTGGTTGGTGTTGAAGATTTTCACGATGGTGCCGTCTGCCGGTGCTACCACGATTTTGTCGGTCGGGCGGATCGCCAGACCATCACCCACCGCTTTGCTGGCAAAGGCTTCGTCAGGAACCTGTTCCAACGCCACCACTTCACCGGTAACCGGGGCCACCAGCGACTCGAAGGCGACCTTCGGCGCATTAGGCACGGCCTGCGATTTTACTGCGCTCACGCCGGCTGCCGGCGCCACTTCTGCCGCAGGAACCGGGCCGGTCGCAATCACCGCACGCATACCGTCGGCAATGGCTTCAGCTTTAGAACCCACAATCACCTGAACGGTTTGTTTGTTCAGTTTCACTACGCCGGAAGCACCCAGGCGCTTACAGCTGGCATCGAGCACTTTGGAAGAGTCTTTAACCGTCAGACGTAAACGGGTGATACAGGCATCAATGCCGGTCAGGTTGTCAGAACCGCCGATGGCACCAATATAGCTGCGAGACAATGTGCGCAAGCCTTCATCGGTATTGCTGTTGGCTTCAGGCGCGACAACATCGTCAGACGCATCTTCACGGCCCGGCGTTTTCAGGTTGAAGGCACGAATAATGACCGAGAACAGCACGAAGTACACCGCAAAGGCGACCAGGCCCATCAGGACCAGCATCCAGACGTTCTTGCTGGCGGCCGGCAAGTTGTACATCAACACATAGTCGATGGCCCCCGCAGAGAACGAGAACCCGGCGTGAATGCCCAGCAAGGTGGCTACAAACAGGCTGATACCGGTCAAAATGGCATGGACCAGATACAGCAGCGGAGCCAGGAACATGAACAGGAATTCAAGCGGCTCGGTCACACCGGTCAGGAAAGCCGTCAGGGCAACGGACAGCAGCATACCGCCAACCATTGGGCGACGTTCTTTCGGCGCAGCGAAATACATGGCCAGTGCCGCACCCGGCAGACCAAACATCATGATCGGGAAGAAGCCGGACATGAACATCCCGGCAGTGCCGTCACCCGCGTAGAAGCGGTTGATGTCGCCGTGGAAGATGGTACCGGCAGCGTTGGTGAACTCACCAATCTGGAACCAGGCAATGGTGTTCAGCACCTGATGCAAGCCGGTTGGGATCAGCAGACGGTTAACGAAACCGAAAATACCGGAACCGATAGCGCCCATGGACACAATCCATTCACCGCCTGCATGAATAGCATTCTGCACCGGCGGCCAGATATAACCAAAGACGGCGGCCAGGATTAAACAGAAAAAGCCGGTAGCGATAGGGACAAAACGCTTACCGCCGAAGAAGGAGAGGAACTCGGGCAGTTTGATGCCGGACCAACGGTTATAGACCGCACCGCCCACCAGGCCGGTAATGATACCCGCCAACACACCCATATTGATCGCCGGGTTAATGGTGACCATTGCTTTGGTCAGAATGAAGTAACCCACCGCGCCTGCCAATGCGGCCGAACCGGCATTGTCTTTCGACCAGGTTGCCGCCACACCGATAGCAAAGATTAACGCCAGGTTATCGAAGATTGATCCACCGGCCTGTGCGATAAACGAAATATTGAGTAAGTCAGGCTGGCCGAAGCGTAGCAAAAGCGCCGCAACGGGCAGTACTGCGATTGGCAGTTGCAACGACCTGCCCAATCTTTGGAAAAAGCCGAGTATGTTCACCTTAGTATTCCCCCTAATGCCCTTTTATGGGCTTTATCATATTTTACGCAAGCGCCATCACACACTGCGATTAACTCTGGACGAACGACAACACGTGGAGTGTAAAAAAATTATTTCGTATCGCAAATTAAAACCTCCTTTTTTGTGATTTATATCACCAAAAAGCAGTCTTAAGCTGCCACATTGCTAGCCATCACACAAAACTTATTTTATCATTAAAAAAATCATCGGACCTGACGCATCACGTGAGAATCATAAAGCTGGGTTACGCTTAAGGCTCTCGTTCAGGCTCGAACCAGTATAGCTTTAGTTTACTTACCCCAAGAGGTGTTAGATGAGACTTATCCCACTGAAAGATACTGCACAAGTCGGCAAATGGGCCGCCCGCCATATCGTCCAGCGCATCAACGCATTCAAGCCTACTGCGGAGCGTCCGTTTGTTCTCGGCCTGCCCACCGGCGGGACTCCACTGGAAGCCTACAAACATCTGATTGCGATGCACAAAGCAGGTGAAGTAAGCTTTAAGCATGTGGTGACTTTCAACATGGATGAATACGTTGGCCTGCCGCAGGAACACCCGGAAAGCTATCATACCTTCATGTACCGTAATTTCTTTGATCACGTTGATATCCCAAGTGAAAATATCAACCTGTTGAATGGTAATGCGCCGGACGTTGACGCCGAGTGCCGCCAGTACGAAGCGAAAATCAAATCCTACGGCAAGATCAACCTGTTTATGGGTGGCGTTGGCATCGACGGTCATATCGCGTTTAACGAACCGGCTTCATCTTTGGCCTCTCGGACTCGCATCAAAACCTTGACTGAAGATACCCGTATCGCCAACTCCCGCTTCTTCGGCGGTGATGTCAGCCTGGTACCCAAGTTTGCCCTGACCGTCGGTGTAGGTACGCTGCTCGACGCAGAAGAAGTGATGATTCTGGTGACCGGCCACGCCAAGGCACAGGCGCTGGAAGCCGCAGTGGAAGGCAACATCAACCACATGTGGACCATCAGTTGCCTGCAGTTGCATGCCAAGGCCGTTGTGGTGTGCGATGAGCCATCCACCATGGAACTGAAAGTCAAAACCGTTAAATATTTCCGCGAGTTAGAAGCGGAAAGCGTTAAGAGTCTTTAATTCTTGCAGGGGGCTACGATGTTCGCTTTAACCCACGGCCGTATTTATACCGGCCACGACGTACTTGACGACCATGCAGTTGTTATCGCTGATGGGCTGATTGAACGAGTCTGCCCGCTGGCTGAACTGCCGGCCGGCATTGAAACGCGCGATCTGGGTGGCGCTATCCTGGCCCCCGGTTTGATCGACGTGCAGCTTAACGGCTGTGGCGGCGTGCAATTTAACGATTCGCTGGAAGCCATTTCGGAACAGACGCTGGAGATCATGCAGCGCGCCAACGAAAAATCCGGCTGTACCAGCTATCTGCCGACGCTGATCACCAGCAGCGACGAATTTATGAAGCACAGCATCGAAGTGATGCGCGCTTATCTGAAAAAACACCCAAATCAGGCGCTTGGCCTGCATCTGGAAGGGCCGTACCTCAGCCCACTGAAGAAAGGCACCCATAACCCGGCGTTTATCCGCAAACCGACCAGCGAGATGATCGACTATCTGTGCGCCAATGCCGATGTGATCACCAAGGTCACGCTGGCGCCGGAAATGGTGGAGCCCCACTTTATCAAGCAATTGACCGAGGCCGGCATTGTGGTGTCCGCCGGGCACTCGAATGCGACTTACGATCAGGCCCGTATCGGTTTTGCCGCCGGTATCACCTTCGCCACTCACCTGTACAACGCCATGCCATATATCACCGGGCGTGAACCGGGGCTGATGGGGGCGATTTTCGACACGCCTGAGGTCTATACCGGCATTATCGCCGACGGCCATCACGTGGCCTGGGCGAGTATCCGTAACGCCAAGCGCATGAAAGGTGATAAATTGGTGCTGGTCACCGACGCCACCGCGCCGGCAGGTGCCGATATCGACCAATTTATTTTTGCCGGTAAAACAATATACTATCGTGATGGGCTGTGCGTGGACGAAAACGGCACCCTGAGCGGCTCAGCGCTGACCATGATTGACGCGTTAAAAAACAGCGTTGAGCACGTCGGTATTGCGTTGGACGAAGCACTGCGCATGGCAACGCTGTATCCGGCGCGCGCTATCGGCGTGGACCACCGTTTAGGCACTATCGAAGCCGGTAAAGTGGCGAACCTGACCGCATTTACCCGTGATTTTAATATCACCAAGACGCTCGTTAACGGTAACGAGGTTTAATTTAATGAATAGCGAGTAAAATTATTGATGAGTACTGGCGGACAGGCACAGATAGGGAACGTTGACTTAGTCAAGCAACTCAACGGCGCGGCGGTTTACCGTCTGATCGACCAACAAGGGCCGATCTCGCGCATTCAAATTGCCGAACTGAGCCAGCTAGCACCCGCCAGCGTCACTAAAATTACTCGCCAGCTGTTGGAGCGCGGGCTGATCAAAGAAGTCGATCAGCAAGCCTCTACCGGCGGCCGCCGCGCCATTTCCATTGTCTCCGAAACCCGGAATTTCCACACCGTGGCCGTGCGCCTCGGTCGGCACGATGCCACCATCACCCTGTACGACATGAGCGGAAAATCGCTCGGTGAAGAACACTACCCGCTGCCGGAACGCACCCAGGAAACACTGGAAAACGCGTTGTTTATCGCCATTGCCCAATTTATCGAAAACTATCAGCGCAAGCTGCGTGAGTTGATCGCCATCTCGGTGATCCTGCCCGGTCTGGTTGACCCGGCGCTGGGTGTAGTGCGTTATATGCCCCATATCAGCGTCAACAACTGGGCGCTGGTAGACAACCTGCAGCAGCGTTTTAACGTCACCAGCTTTGTCGGCCACGATATCCGCAGCCTGGCGCTGGCGGAGCATTATTTTGGCGCCACCCGCGACTGCGAAGATTCTATTCTGGTGCGTCTGCACCGCGGCACCGGTGCCGGTATTATCGTTAACGGCCAGATTTTCCTCGGCAACAACGGCAACGTCGGTGAAATCGGTCATATTCAGATCGACCCGCTGGGCGAGCGCTGCCACTGCGGCAACTTCGGCTGCCTGGAAACCGTCGCCGCCAACGCTGCGATTGAACACCGCGTGCGCCAGTTACTGACCCAGGGCTATCCCAGCAAGCTGACCCTCGACGATTGCAGCATCGCTGCCATCTGCAAAGCCGCCAACCGCGGCGACCTGCTGGCCAGCGAAGTGATCGAACACGTTGGCCGCTACCTCGGCAAGGCGGTGGCTATCGCCATCAACCTGTTTAATCCGCAGAAAGTGGTGATCGCCGGTGAAATTACCGAGGCAGAAAAAGTACTGCTGCCGGCAATCCAAAGCTGCATCAATACCCAGGTGTTGAAAGACTTCCGCAAAAATCTGCCGGTGGTCACCTCCGAACTCAATCATCGCTCGGCGATCGGCGCTTTCGCCCTGGCCAAGCGGGCGATGCTAAACGGCGTGCTATTACAGCGATTGCTGGAAAGCTGATCCGCCGCTTCAGGCAGGTGTGCTATCTTCGCGTTTTGCCTGCCGCAAATCATGAGAAACAGCAACAATGACAATCAAAAACGTTATATGTGATATCGACGGCGTGCTGCTGCATGACAACACGCCGGTTCCCGGCGCCGATCTTTTCCTGGCACGCATTCAGGAACAGGGCATGCCGCTGGTGGTGCTGACCAACTATCCATCGCAGACTGCGCAGGATCTGGCGAACCGCTTCTCCGCTGCCGGGCTCGAAGTGCCGGAAAGCGCGTTTTATACCTCTGCCATGGCCACCGCCGATTTCCTGCGCCGTCAGGAAGGTAAAAAAGCCTATGTGGTCGGCGAAGGCGCACTGATTCACGAGCTGTATAAAGCCGGTTTCACCATTACCGATATCAACCCTGACTTCGTGATTGTCGGCGAAACCCGCTCCTACAACTGGGACATGATGCACAAGGCCGCCTACTTCGTGAACAACGGCGCGCGCTTTATTGCCACCAACCCGGATACCCACGGCCATGGTTTTGTCCCGGCCTGTGGCGCGCTGTGTGCCCCGATCGAAAAGATCACCGGCCGCAAGCCGTTTTACGTGGGCAAGCCAAGCCCATGGATCATCCGCGCTGCGCTGAACAAAATGCAGGGGCACTCAGAAGAAACGGTGATCGTCGGTGATAACCTGCGCACTGATATCCTGGCGGGCTTCCAGGCCGGTCTGGAGACCGTATTGGTACTGTCTGGTGTCTCAACGCTGAACGATGTAGAAACCATGCCGTTCCGCCCGAGCTATATCTTCCCTTCGGTTGCCGATATCAATATTTTCTAATGCCTGCGGTGGCCATCACGGCCACCTTTTAATATCGCCAGATTGAATTTAATTTATTATTGGTCAATAAAGGTTTCACCCCAGCCTCGTTAAAAACCCGCACTATATATTTACACCCCGCCAATAATAAACCTTGGCGGTCAGTGGAAATAATCTTACCTACCCTAACGAGGTTACCATGAGCACCAATAATATTATCAATGCACAAGCAGCAGATGACGCCGCCATCATGCCGGACATGACCAATAAAAAAATCATGATGGGTTTTTGGCACAACTGGGCCGCCGGTGCCAGTGACGGTTATCAGCAAGGGCAATTCGCCAATATGAACCTGACCGACATCCCGGCCGAATATAACGTGGTGGCAGTGGCGTTTATGAAAGGCGACGGTATTCCCACCTTCAAACCTTACAACCTGTCCGATACCGAGTTCCGCCGCCAGGTCGGCGTGCTGAACAGTCAGGGCCGTGCCGTGCTGATTTCACTGGGTGGTGCAGACGCGCATATCGAATTGAAAACCGGCGACGAAGACAAACTGGCTAATGAGATTATCCGCCTGGTGGAAACCTACGGCTTCGACGGGTTGGATATCGATCTGGAGCAGGCGGCCATCGGCGCAGCCAATAATAAAACCGTTTTGCCGGCCGCACTGAAAAAAGTAAAGGCGCATTATTCCGCCGAAGGCAAAAATTTTATTGTCAGCATGGCACCAGAATTCCCTTATTTACGCACCAACGGTACTTACCTGGATTATATTACCGCGCTCGAAGGCTATTACGATTTTATCGCGCCGCAATATTATAACCAGGGCGGTGACGGCATCTGGGTTGATGAAGCCAATGGCGGTAAAGGCGCCTGGATCACCCAGAATAACGACGCCATGAAAGAAGACTTCCTGTATTACCTGACCGAAAGCCTGGTCACCGGCACCCGTGGTTATACCAAAATCCCGTCGGCCAAATTTGTTATTGGTCTGCCAACCAACAATGACGCTGCCGCCACCGGTTATGTAGTCGATAAAATGGCGGTCTATAACGCCTTTGCTCGTCTCGATGCCAAGGGTCTGTCGATCAAAGGCCTGATGACCTGGTCAGTTAACTGGGACAACGGCAAAAGCAAAGCTGGCGTAGCTTATAACTGGGAGTTCAAAACTCGTTACGCCGCGCTGATCCAGGGGGGTGTAACACCACCGCCGGGAAAGCCTGATGCGCCGACGGCATTGAACGCCACCGCGATCGCCTCAACGTCGTTGACGTTAAACTGGGCGGCCGCCAGCAGCGTCAATCCTGTTAGCCAATATACGGTTTACCGTAACGGCAGCGCGATCGGCCAGACCGGCGGCCTGTCGCTACAAGACAGCGGCCTGGCACCGGCGACTCAGTACAGTTACTTTGTCACGGCCACCGACAACCAGGGCAATACCTCGCTGCCGAGCAGTGCGCTGGCGGTGAAAACGGCTGACGGCGGTACACCACCCGATCCGAGCCCAAGCGAGTGGCAGAACAACCACAGCTATAAAGCCGGTGATGTAGTGACCTATAAAGGCAAGAAATACACCTGCCTTCAGGCCCACACCTCTAACGCGGGCTGGACGCCAGATGCAGCCTTCACCCTGTGGCAGTTGACCGCCTGATAGTCTGCAATGAGTTGCCGGTAAAATTCTCCGGCAACTCATCTATTCGTCAAAAAATTACATATCCGTCAATTTAAACCGCCATTAACTGAATATCCGCTAATTTTCGATCGACCCCAAACAACTATTTTTCAGCGCAGCGCTAAAACGCTTGCATCCCCTGCCGCTTTTGACGCATTTTCATAAACACAACGCAGCAAAACCGCGCCATCGTTGATGAGCCGGCCACGCTGCCTATAACAGCAAAAACAACATCACAGTCTAAAAAAGTCGTTAGGAGAGTCGGTATATGTGTTCTATTTTCGGTGTGCTCGATCTGAAGTCTGATCCCGTTGAACTGCGTAAGAAAGCGCTGGAGCTGTCCCGTCTGATGCGCCACCGCGGCCCGGATTGGTCCGGTGTTTACGCCAGCGATAAAGCCATTCTGGTGCATGAGCGCCTGTCGATTGTCGACGTCAACAATGGTGCCCAACCGCTGTACAACGCTGCGCACACCCACGTCCTGGCGGTTAACGGTGAAATTTACAACCACCAGGCGCTGCGCCAGCAGCTGAGCGATCGCTATGAGTTCCAGACCGGTTCCGACTGTGAAGTGATCCTGGCGCTGTATCAGGAAAAAGGTACCGACTTCCTCGACGATCTGCAGGGCATGTTTGCCTTCGCTCTGTACGACTCAGAGAAAGACGCCTACCTGATTGGCCGCGACCATCTGGGTATTATCCCGCTGTACATGGGCCATGATGAATTCGGCAACCTGTATGTCGCTTCTGAAATGAAAGCGCTGGTGCCGGTTTGTCGCACCATTAAAGAATTCCCGGCGGGCAGCTACCTGTGGAGCCAGGACGGTGAGATCCGCGAATACTACCAGCGTGACTGGTTCGATTACGACGTGGTTAAAGACAACGTGACCGACGCCAACGCCCTGCGCAACGCGCTGGAAGACTCGGTAAAAAGCCACCTGATGTCCGACGTGCCTTACGGCGTGCTGCTGTCTGGTGGCCTGGACTCTTCAGTGATCTCCGCCATTACCAAAAAATACGCCGCGCGCCGTGTGGAAGATCAAGAGCGTAGCGAAGCCTGGTGGCCACAGTTGCACTCCTTCGCCGTCGGCCTGGAAGGTTCACCGGATCTGCGTGCCGCTCAGGAAGTGGCTAACCACCTGGGCACCGTGCACCATGAAATTCATTTCACCGTGCAGGAAGGCCTGGACGCCATTCGCGACGTGATTTATCACATCGAAACCTATGACGTGACTACCATTCGCGCCTCTACCCCGATGTACCTGATGTCACGCAAGATCAAGGCGATGGGCATCAAGATGGTGTTGTCTGGTGAAGGGGCCGACGAAGTGTTCGGCGGTTACCTGTACTTCCATAAGGCACCGGATGCCCGTGAGTTCCACGACGAAACCGTGCGTAAACTGCTGGCGCTGCATATGTTTGACTGTGCGCGTGCCAACAAGGCGATGTCCGCCTGGGGTGTGGAAGCCCGCGTGCCGTTCCTGGATAAAAAATTCCTCGACGTGGCAATGCGCATCAACCCGAAAGACAAAATGTGCGGCAATGGCAAAATGGAAAAACATATCCTGCGTGAATGTTTTGAGTCCTACCTGCCGGCCAGCGTGGCCTGGCGCCAGAAAGAGCAGTTCTCTGACGGTGTTGGCTACAGCTGGATCGACACGCTGAAAGAAGTCGCTGCCAAGCAGATCAGCGATCAACAGCTCGAAACTGCACGTTTCCGTTTCCCGTACAACACGCCGAGCTCCAAAGAAGGCTACCTGTATCGCGAAATCTTCGAAGAGCTGTTCCCGCTGCCAAGCGCGGCTGAATGCGTGCCTGGTGGCCCGTCAGTGGCCTGCTCTTCAGCGAAAGCCATCGAATGGGATGAGTCATTCAAAAAGATGGACGATCCTTCTGGTCGTGCAGTCGGCGTTCACCAGTCCGCCTACAAATAAGCGTCCTGCGTTTTATTCCCTGGGCGGGCCTTCGGGCCCGCCTTTTTGTTGATGTTTTCAACCATTAATTGTCTGAATTGATGATTTTATCGCCATAATGTTCACAACCCAGACAAACAACACATCCGGTCGCTTTTTCGGGAAAAAACTTGTTGACGCAAAACGGCCATATACGCATAATGCGCCCCGCAACGCCGATGAAGGTTGCGCGAAAAAAGATGGCTACGTAGCTCAGCTGGTTAGAGCACATCACTCATAATGATGGGGTCACAGGTTCAAATCCCGTCGTAGCCACCATCTTTTTTGCGGGAGTGGCGAAATTGGTAGACGCACTAGATTTAGGTTCTAGCGCCGCAAGGTGTGCGAGTTCAAGTCTCGCCTCCCGCACCATTTCTTTTCATCGAGTTGCAGGCATCAGATGGGGTATCGCCAAGCGGTAAGGCACTGGTTTTTGATACCAGCATTCCCTGGTTCGAATCCAGGTACCCCAGCCATTTTCTAAATGGTTTGATGCAGTAAGAAGAAGTTGAAAATTTGTTGATGGGGTATCGCCAAGCGGTAAGGCACTGGTTTTTGATACCAGCATTCCCTGGTTCGAATCCAGGTACCCCAGCCATCAACACTATTGACTTTTAAAGTAAAATATCGAAAATGGCTACGTAGCTCAGCTGGTTAGAGCACATCACTCATAATGATGGGGTCACAGGTTCAAATCCCGTCGTAGCCACCATATTTTACTGTTTTACAATTGGGGTGTCGCCAAGCGGTAAGGCTCTGGTTTCTGATACCAGCATACCCAGGTTCGAATCCTGGCACCCCAGCCACATTTAGAAAAGCCCGCTTCAGCGGGCTTTTTGCTGTCTGGCGTTCAGGTAAAATACGGGGTGATGAAGGCGCCGTACCCGACGCCCTATCCCGAATCCGCCGCTACAAGCCCAGTGCGTATTTCAGCGCATGTTCCTTCAGCTTGCCCGCCCGCTGGGCCGCCATCAACGCAATATTGCGTGCCACGCTTAACGGCGCCAAATTATTGCTGAAGGCGGTATAAAACAGATCCATACCGCTTTGCATCAGCAGGTTATCGGTACGGCGGCGACGCTGATAACGCATCAACACCGCTTCAGTGCTCCAGTCCTCGCCCTGTTCCCGCGCCTCACTCAATACCGCCAGCAAGGCTTCCACATCACGATAGCCCAGGTTCACCCCCTGCCCGGCCAATGGATTAATGGTATGCGCCGCGTCACCGAGCAACACCAGCCCCGGCAACACATAGCGTTGCGCATGACGGCGTGCCAGCGGGAAAGAACCGGCGGCGTGCACTTTCACCGCCCCCAGACGAGCAGGAAACGCCTCAGCGATTTCCCGCTCAAGCTGTGCCGGCGGCATCGCCTGTAACTGACGGATACGCTGCGGGCTGTCATACCACACCAGTGAAGCCCATTGATCGTACAGCGGCAGGAAAGCGCGTGGCCCGGAAGGGAAGAACTGCTGCCAGGTCACATCCTGCTGCGGCGCCCCGGTTTCGACGGTGATTAGCATGCAGGACTGGCGGTACTGCCAACCGCTGGTGCCGATGGCCGCCAGATTACGCACCTGCGAGTTGGCACCGTCAGCCCCAACCACCAGACGCGCCTGTAGCGTCTCAGAAGAGTCCAGTGTCACTTGCCAATGGTCATCATTACGTTGCAGCGAACGCAGCCTGGCGGGGCAGCAGAGCGTCAGATTGTCGCACTGCTCCAGTTGCTGCCACAGCGCCAGTTGCAGAATACGGTTTTCCACCATAAAACCCAGTTCCGGCAGGCCGAGCGAAGCGGCGTCAAACGCCACCCGTGCCGATGCCCACTCCCAGGTTTCCAACCGGCGGTAAGGTGCGGTGCGCATCGCTTGCACCACCGACCAGGCGCCGAGCTGTTTGAGTAACCCGACCGAGGTGCAGCCAATCGCGGAAATACGCAAGTCCGGCGGGCTTTGCGCATCGAACGCCTGTGGTGCCTGATGTTCCAGCAAGGCCACCGACCAACCGGCCTGCGCCAGCCCCAACGCAGCGGCCGCGCCAACCATGCCGCCACC
Organism: Serratia sp. BW106; assembly: GCF_002607755.1. NCBI lineage: Bacteria > Pseudomonadati > Pseudomonadota > Gammaproteobacteria > Enterobacterales > Yersiniaceae > Serratia > Serratia sp. BW106. Next base: position 55 of record NZ_MCGS01000037.1, on the reverse strand, counting down.
TACCACCACCGCGTCATACCGTTTTTGAGAAGTGTTCATCAGAGTGCCTCCGGGA
>NZ_MCGS01000036.1:0-21431 GCF_002607755.1 Serratia sp. BW106 | reverse complement strand
ATGGAGGCGCATTATAGGGAGCTGGTTCAGAATGACAAGGGTTTATATTCACTTTTTATCTGACAGCTCACTATTCATGCATAACGTCTACTAAACCCGCTTTTTGATGGCTTCCGGCAGGTCTGCCAGGCTGTTTAACACCCAATCCGCCAGTTTCTCACCTTGTTCAGTGACCGGTTTGCCGGTACGCACCAGCACTTTGGTCCCAACACCTGCTGCGATTGCTGCCTGCATGTCTTCCGGTTTGTCGCCAACCATATAAGAAGCAGCCATATCAATGTTCAATTCCTGCTGCGCCTGCAATAACATGCCCGGTTGAGGTTTACGGCAGTCACACACCTGACGGAACTCTTCTATTACTGCTTCTGGGTGATGCGGACAGAAATAGATGCCATCCAGGTCAACATCACGATCGGCCAGCGACCAGTCCATCCACTCGGTCAGGTACATAAATTGCTCTTCGCTGAACTTGCCGCGTGCGATGCCGGACTGGTTGGTCACCAAGACCAGAGCAAAGCCCATCTTTTTAAGTTCACGACAGGCGTCAATCACGCCATCAATAAAGTGGAAATTATCGATTTCATGGACGTAGCCATGGTCAACATTAATCGTGCCATCACGATCGAGGAAAATTGCTGGAACGCTTTGTGTCACCGGTTTGCTCCTGAGGGCCTGAAAACGCGGACAGTATCGCATGTTTTACCCAGTGCTGAGAACGGCAGAGAACCGCGTTGATCGTTGACTTAGACGTCTAGACGCCTTAACATCTGATCCATACCTTGGTCCACGCCAAGGTTTACTTTTATCTAGCCACGGGCAACCACGCTAAAATAAGAAGAATATGATTAAACTTTCTAACATCACCAAAGTGTTCCAGCAGGGTTCGCGCACCATTACCGCGCTCTCTGACGTGACTCTTCACGTCCCTGCCGGGCAAATTTATGGCGTTATCGGTGCATCAGGTGCCGGTAAGAGCACGCTGATCCGCTGCGCCAACATGCTTGAGCGCCCAACCTCCGGCCAGGTGCTGGTTGATGGACAGGATCTGACTTCGCTGTCTGAAGGCGAACTGACGCGCGCTCGCCGTCAGATCGGCATGATTTTCCAGCACTTTAACCTGTTATCCTCCCGTACGGTGTTTGGCAACGTTTCATTGCCGCTGGAATTGGACAGCACTCCCCGCGCTGAAATCAAAAAACGCGTAACTGAGTTGCTGGAGTTGGTCGGGCTGTCAGACAAACATGACGCCTACCCAGCCAACCTGTCGGGCGGCCAGAAGCAGCGCGTGGCAATTGCCCGTGCGCTGGCAAGCCAACCCAAAGTTTTGTTGTGTGATGAAGCCACCAGCGCGCTGGACCCGGCCACCACCCGTTCCATTCTGGAACTGCTGAAAGACATTAACCGTCGTCTCGGCCTGACCATCCTGTTGATCACTCATGAAATGGACGTGGTTAAACGAATCTGTGATCAGGTTGCGGTTATCAGTCAGGGTCAATTGATTGAGAAAGACAGCGTCAGCGAGGTGTTCTCCCACCCGAAAACCCCGCTGGCCCAACAGTTTATTCAGGCCACGCTGCATTTGGATATCCCGGATGACTACGCCAAGCGCCTGGCACCGGAACGCAGTGGCGGCCGTCAGCCTCTGCTGCGTCTGGAGTTCACCGGCCAGTCCGTTGATGCACCGCTGCTGTCAGAGGCCGTCCGTCGCTTCAACGTTAACAACAACATTATCAGTGCGCAGATGGATTATGCCGGCGGTGTTAAATTCGGCGTGATGCTGGCAGAGCTGCACGGCAGTGATGAAGACGCGCTGGCAACGATTAAATTCCTGCAGGAAAATCAGGTAAAAGTAGAGGTTCTGGGTTATGTCTGAGGCAATGATGTGGTTAATGGCACGTGGCGTGTGGGAAACCGTCATGATGACCTTTGTCTCCGGCTTCTTCGGTTTCGTGCTTGGCCTGCCGGTTGGCGTGCTGTTGTATGTGACCCGTCCCGGGCAAATCGCCGCCAACAACACGCTATATAGAACGCTGTCCGGCCTGGTGAACGTTTTCCGTTCCATTCCGTTCATTATTCTGCTGGTGTGGATGATTCCATTTACTCGTTTGATCGTCGGTACCTCGATCGGTCTGCAGGCAGCTATCGTTCCGCTGACCGTGGGCGCGGCACCCTTTATTGCCCGTATGGTCGAGAACGCCTTGCTGGAGATCCCATCCGGTCTGGTAGAAGCTGCCCGTGCGATGGGAGCGACGCCAATGCAAATCATCAAGAAGGTGCTGCTGCCGGAAGCCCTGCCGGGCCTGGTCAACGCCGCTACCATTACCTTGATCACTTTGGTGGGTTATTCCGCCATGGGGGGCGCAGTAGGCGCAGGCGGTCTGGGACAGATTGGCTATCAGTACGGTTATATCGGTTATAACGCCACAGTAATGAATACCGTATTAGTATTACTGGTGGTGCTGGTCTATTTGATTCAGTTCTTCGGTGACCGGATCGTCAAGGCCGTCACCCATAAATAACTTTTACAGCAACTGCGCTTACACAGCGTATTTCAAATGCGAGTCTAATGAGGAAGGGATATGTCGTTAAAATTTAAATCCATCGCGGCAATCGGCGCACTGATCGGTACTCTGGCTCTGGCAGGCTGCGGTCAGGAAGAAAAAGATCCAAACCATATCAAAGTCGGCGTAATCGTGGGTGCTGAACAGCAGGTCGCTGAAATCGCGCAAAAAGTGGCAAAAGAGAAATACGGTCTGGACGTCGAACTGGTGACCTTCAATGACTATGTGCTGCCAAACGAAGCGCTGAGCAAAGGGGATATCGATCTGAACGCCTTCCAGCACAAACCGTACCTGGATCAGCAGATCAAGGATCGCGGTTACAAGCTGGTGTCGGTCGGTAACAGCTTCGTTTACCCGATTGCCGGTTACTCCAAGAAAATCAAATCGCTGGACGAGCTGAAAGACGGTTCTCAGGTTGCCTTGCCTAACGACCCAACCAACCTGGGCCGTTCCCTGCTGCTGCTGCAGAAGGTTAACCTGATCAAGCTGAAAGACGGTGTTGGCCTGCTGCCAACCGTGCTGGACGTGACTGAAAACCCGAAAAACCTGAAGCTGGTCGAGCTGGAAGCCCCACAATTGCCACGTTCACTGGACGATCAGCAAATCGCCCTGGCGGTAATCAACACCACTTACGCCAGCCAGATTGGCCTGACTCCAGCAAAAGACGGTCTGTTTGTTGAAGATAAAGACTCACCGTACGTTAACCTGCTGGTTGCCCGCGAAGACAACAAAGATGCGGAAAACGTGAAGAAATTCGTTCAGGCTTACCAGTCTGACGAAGTGAACGAAGCGGCTAACAAGATCTTTAACGGTGGTGCAGTTAAAGGCTGGTAATCATTAATTACCGAATTTATTCCTATAATTGCAGGACGGGCTACGGCCCGTCTTGTTATTTCCACCATAGATTGCTTCAATAGCGCCACTTACCTATTCCATCAAGGCAGAGGAATCTCAATGCGTGCTTTACCTCTCTGTTTGTTAGCGCTTGCGCTGGCAGGGTGTTCGTCGCAGCGTTTTGCGCCCCCGTCAACAAACAGCACCAGCAAACCGGTAACAACCACTCCGACGAAAACCACGCCAGCAGCACGTCCGGCCCCGGTTAAACTGTACAAAAGTGCAGAAGAATTAGTGGGTAAACCATTCCGCGATCTGGGTGAAGTCTCTGGCGAATCCTGCCAGACAACGGTACAGGATTCACCGCCGAATCTGGCGACCGCCCGTAAGCGTATGCAAATCCGCGCCTCTTATATGAAGGCTAATGCCGTGCTGTTGCATGACTGCCAGATTGTCAGCGGTGTTGCCGGCTGTTACCAACAGGCTATTTGCCAGGGTTCAGCGCTTAACGTTTCGTCCAAATGACCGAATTTGTTTTCAATCAGATCGGTACCATCCGTTCACCGTATAAAGAAAAGTTCGCCGTTCCCCGCCAACCGGGGTTGGTCGAAGACGGTGGCGGTGAGTTAGTGCTGCTGCCGCCCTATAATCAGGCGGAAGCGGTACGCGGCCTCAGTGAGTTCAGCCATCTGTGGGTGATGTTTATTTTCCATCAAACCATGGAAGGCGGCTGGCGGCCCACCGTCCGGCCACCCCGTCTCGGCGGTAATGCCCGGATGGGGGTATTTGCCACTCGTTCGACCTTCCGCCCCAACCCGCTCGGCATGTCGCTGATCGAATTAAAAGGCGTACGGGTGCAGGGCGGTGAAGTGGTGCTGGAGTTGGGCAGTCTCGATCTGGTCGACGGCACGCCGGTGGTGGATATCAAACCCTATCTGCCGTTTGCCGAAAGCCAGCCGCAGGCCCGCGCCGGGTTTGCTCAGGCAGCACCCGCCGGGGATATGCCGGTATGCTTTGCCCCAGAGGCGGAACAACAGCTGCAGCAACATCAACAGCGTTATCCGCACCTGCGGCGGTTCATCAGCCAGGTGCTGGCTCAGGATCCGCGTCCCGCCTACCGCAAGGGGCAATCAGCGGAACGGGATTATGCCGTCTGGCTACTGGATTTCAACGTGCGTTGGCGAGTGGTGGATCAACAAACCGAGGTGCTGTCTCTCGACCTGCGTTAAAATTCCACCGTCTCTCTTTTGACAACCCGCTCGCACTGGTAAACTAAATTACTTTCGAAAATTTTGGCTGCCCTACTACTGGCAGCCGGTTGCAATTTGCAGTTCTAACGGAACCAAAACACCATGCGTACTAGCCAATATCTGCTCTCCACTCTGAAGGAGACACCTGCCGATGCCGAAGTGATCAGCCACCAGCTGATGCTGCGCGCCGGGATGATTCGCAAGCTGGCCTCCGGTCTTTATACCTGGCTGCCAACCGGCCTGCGCGTTCTGAAAAAGGTTGAAAACATCGTTCGCGAAGAAATGAACAATGCTAACGCGATCGAAGTTTGCATGCCGGTGGTACAGCCTGCCGATTTATGGCAGGAAAGCGGCCGTTGGGAACAGTACGGCCCTGAGCTGCTGCGCTTTGTTGATCGCGGCGATCGTCCCTTCGTGCTGGGTCCAACCCACGAAGAAGTGATCACCGACCTGATCCGTAACGAGATCAGCTCTTACAAGCAGCTGCCGATGAACTTCTTCCAGATTCAGACCAAGTTCCGTGATGAAGTGCGCCCACGTTTCGGCGTTATGCGCTCGCGTGAATTCCTGATGAAGGACGCCTACTCGTTCCATACCTCACAGGAATCTCTGCAGGCAACCTACGAAGCAATGTACGAAGCCTACAGCAAAATCTTCAGCCGTATGGGTCTGGACTTCCGTCCGGTGGATGCCGATACCGGTTCGATCGGCGGTAGCGCATCACACGAATTCCAGGTGCTGGCCGACAGTGGTGAAGACGATATCGTGTTTTCCACCGGCTCCGACTTTGCCGCCAATATCGAACTGGCAGAAGCGGTTGCCCCGGCCGAACCTCGTGCTGCAGCCAGTGAAGAACTGCGCATTGTGGATACGCCGAATGCCAAAACCATCGCCGAGCTGGTAGAGCAATTCCAACTGCCGGTGACAAAAACCGTCAAGACGTTGCTGGTACGGGCCAAAGAAGACAGCGGCCACAAGCTGGTTGCTCTGCTGGTGCGTGGCGATCACGAACTGAACGAAATCAAGGCCGAGAAGCTGCCGCAAGTTGCTGCTCCGATAGTCTTTGCCACCGAAGAAGAGATCCGCGCCATCGTGGGTGCAGGCCCAGGCTCACTCGGTCCGGTCAATTTGCAGGTTCCCGTGGTTGCCGATCGCAGCGTAGCGGCGATGAGTGATTTTGGTGCAGGTGCCAACATCGACGGTAAACATTACTTCGGTATCAACTGGGAGCGCGATCTGCCGCTGCCACAGATTGCCGATATCCGTAACGTCGTAGAAGGCGACGCCAGCCCGGATGGTAAAGGCACGCTGCTGATCAAGCGCGGTATCGAAGTGGGTCATATCTTCCAGCTCGGCACCAAATACTCAGAAGCGATGAAAGCCACCGTACAGGGCGAAGACGGCCGTAATCAGGTGCTGACCATGGGCTGCTATGGTATCGGGGTCACCCGCGTGGTCGCTGCCGCTATCGAGCAGAACCATGACGAACGTGGCATCATCTGGCCGGACGCTATTGCGCCGTTCCAGGTGGCGATTCTGCCAATGAACATGCACAAATCCTTCCGCGTGCAAGCGCTGGCAGAAGAGTTGTACAACACGCTGCGTTCCCAGGGTATCGACGTGATCCTCGACGACCGTAAAGAGCGTCCAGGCGTGATGTTCGCGGATATGGAACTGATCGGCGTACCGCATTCTATCGTGATCGGCGATCGTAACCTCGACAGCGAAGAGATTGAGTACAAGAACCGCCGTGTCGGCGAGAAGCGAATGATTAAAACCGGCGAAGTCATTGATTTCCTGCTGGGACAGATCAAGCGCTAATCCGCTATTGCAGAAACTAAAAACCCGCCTAGGCGGGTTTTTTTATGGCGATTATTTGCTATCGCAATTTTTACTGCGGTCGAAGGCGATTTTTCCGTCCGGCACCAGTGCCTTCTCGGTAAGCCCCTCTTCCATTGACGGCTGAACGCTAAAGTGGCCATTCAGGGTCAGGAACACCGGTTCACCCGGCGTTTTGTACGCCTTGGCATAACCCTGCTCCAGCGCAATAGTATTGTCGACCGGGAAAGTCTTACCGGTGGCGCAGTCTTTAAACACCGCCGCATCCGCCATGTAGGTGTAGCTGCCTTTCAGCGACATCGGCGTTTTGGGCAAGGCTTTTTCTACCGGATCAAGGCGGTAATTTAGCTGCGACTCAATCGGCATGCCGGTTTGATCAAGCATTTCCAAACTTTTACCTACCGGACGGAAATAGCGCTTATCACCACGGCTGTCGGTCAGCACCAGCTTATCGGCGGTACGCGCCCATTTGCCGTAGTCAGCAAAGGTTTGATCGCCGTCTTTGGTGCCACGATAGGTTTCCTGCAGCACGAAAGTGCCGTCTTTATCCAGGAACAGATTGGTATCCAGACCACCGCAGTCAGCACAAGGCAGCACGCCCTGATAACTTTGCTGCATCGCCTGAAGAAGTTGTTCTTTCGGCTGGTAGTGGTTATTACATCCCAGTAACGAAAGTGCCCCTGCCGCTAAAAACAGGGCCAGTGTAATTTTTTTCACAGTTATTCTCCTACTGTGTTCATGTGTCCTTAACTACGGATCTTGCCGCGCAGCGCTTTAGTCGCGCCTTTGCGTACCTTGCCTTCCAGACGACGTAATTTTGCCCCTTTAGTGGGCTTGGTCGCCTTGCGTGTTTTTTCCACCACCATCGCCTGCTGGATCAACGTAACCAGTCTGGCCAGCGCCGCCTCGCGGTTTAATTCCTGGCTGCGATATTCCTGCGCTTTGATAATCACTACGCCATCGGCGGTAATTAAATGATTATTCAGGGCCAGCAGCCTTTCTTTATAATACTCTGGCAGGCTGGATGCCCGGATGTCAAAGCGCAAATGGATAGCCGTTGAGGTTTTGTTCACGTGCTGGCCACCCGCGCCCTGCGCGCGGATCGCCGTCAACTCCACTTCGTTATCCGGTATGGCTACGTTTCTTGACAGTTCAAGCACCGGTCACACCTGTGCCTGTTGCCATTCGGCAAACTGGATTTCCAGACTATTCTGAGCGTCAGAAAGCCAGATAGTTCCCTCTTGCAGCGTGGCCTGCAGCGTCATATTGCGGCTGACCAGCGCCGCCAGCTTGCCTAATTGTTCATCATCCAGAAAACGGATGCTTAGGTTTTTGTGGTTTGCCACTTTGCTCTGCATCGATTGCCACCACACGTGGCCCGCGCGTTCGCCGTAAGCGTACAGCACCACGCGCGGTGACTGGTTGCAGGCTTTCTTGATGCGTTTCTCATCCGGCAGGCCCATTTCGATCCACATTTCCAGCCCGTTATGATCGTTACGTCGCCAGATTTCCGGCTCATCATCGGCGCTCAGGCCTTTGGTAAACACCAGACGCTCATCGGCATGGCAGATCCAGGCCAGCAGACGCAGCATCATGCGCTGTTCAGTTTCAGAAGGATGTTGGGCCAGAGTGAGCGTGGCGTCGTGGTAGAAGTGACGGTCCATATCAGCGATATTGACCGTGGCTTTATAAATAGTAGCTTTCAGCGCCATGGGTGACCTCATTATTATCAGGCGACAGTGTACTAGATTTGGCCCAACCGCGGCCAGCACGGCCGGGCAAAGCCCGGTGCGAAAGCCGCGCTGAGGTGCTAATAACTCCACAATAGCTGTGCTATAGTCGTCTAGGATAGAGTCAAGCTCCGAGTGCCTGCGCCTCATCGCTATAGGGCTTCGATGACGCAGAGGTTCTTAAGGGAGGAAACTGTGCAACAATACTGTGAGTTAGTACGCCGTTTTTACGCCGAGATCGGCAGTGGTGATCTCGGCTACGTGCCTGATGCGTTAGCATGTGTATTAAAGGCATTGGACGAAGTTGCTGCGAATAGCACGCTACCGTCCTCCGTTAGGGAACAGGCGGCCTTTGCCGCCGCTAACTTATTGGTGAGCGACTATGTTGATGAATGATGAGTACCAATCCATCAATTGCGATGACTATGAAAGCCTGGAACTCGCCTGTCAGCATAACTACATTCTGAAGCTGGAGTTACGCGACGGAGAAAAACTCGAAGGCAAAGCCACCGAGCTGAAGTTTACCAAGGGCGTTGAGTACCTGATTATCGATCGGGCCGGCGATGCTCTCAGCTTGCGTCTGGATCACATCCTCAGTTTCAGTCATCCGGAAATCGGTACCGTGGTCGTCAGCCTGTCTGATTGATTTAGCGGTAACGCCATCCCAACAGGGCAGCCCAACGGCTGCCCTCGTCATTTGTAGCTTCAGGCTGGCCTAGGGTTTGAGACTGGCATAGTAGGCCGCCAGATCGGCAATATCCTCATCAGACAGCGCGGAAACGTAGGCTTTCATCACTTCCGCCTGCCCCCCGTTACGCTCGCCTTTCTTGTACGCCTGCAACGCATGCTCCAGATACATGGCATTTTGCCCTGCCAGGTTCGGGTACATGGGCATTGAAACCTTCCCTTCCGCCCCGTGACAGGCCATACAACTGGCGGATTTATCCTTGCCAGCAGCCGCATCGCCCGCCGCCATCGCCGGCAAACTGCACAACCCCAACATCACTACCATTGCGCTCACAAATTTCATCATGGTTCCTCAGTCTATTATTATTTTTTACGCCAATGCAGCCGCCAGGGTTGCTGCCCTTCGGGCACTTGTCCGGCCTCGCTGACAAAAACCCCCAACGCAGCGATAAGCTGGTCATCATAATAGATCAACGGGATACGCTCACGCTGCCACGGAGGAATACCCAACTCCTGCCACAGTTTTTTGATCGGTCGCGAATGCGTGCGCCCAAGAATGCGGTGTTTGCCCTGAGCGGTAAAACGAATGCTGACTTTTTGCTGGGGTTGCGGCGCGCACAGGCAAATATCGCCCTCTCCACTGACCAGCTCACCCAATCCATCCGGCAGTGTCAGCGGGCCTGCCAATGACCAGCTTAGCCAGATATCATGCAGATCCGCCATCAGTGGCAGCAAAGACAGGCGTCGGCGGAAGCGGCGGATCTGATATTGCCCCAGTTGTAATTGCGGTTCGGCATCAGCGCGGCTAAGCGCCACTTCGTCCCATAGCCGTTGCAACTGTTCGCGTGAAGGCATGGTAACGCCAAATAACGCGATCCAACGGCGCAACAAAGCAAAACGCCGGGCTGGCGAACACGTCAGTAACCCATCAATCGCCAGCGTACGGTCTTCGTCGAGCAACAAGTGCAGTTGCTCTGCCAGCAGCTCATCCAGTAATTGCTCCTGCTCGGCACACAGGCTGGCGCTACGCGCCGTCGCAGCGGCAAAGTGCGGCCAGCGCTGGTTGAGCAACGGCAATATCTGCAGGCGCAGAAAATTGCGGTCGAAGCGCGAGTCCTGATTACTGTCGTCGTCAATCCAGCTGAGCTGATGCTGCTGCGCGTAGGCTTCCAACTGCTGGCGAGAGTGACCCAGCAGTGGGCGCAGCAAGCTATTCTCCCCCAGCGCCGTCTGTACAGCCATTGCCGACAGGCCCGCCGGCCCGCTGCCACGCTTTAGTGCCAACAGGAAGGTTTCACACTGGTCGTCAAGGTGTTGTGCGGTAAGCAAGACTTCATCGGCCGCCAGCGTAGAGGCAAAAGCAGAATAGCGTGCCGCCCGGGCTGCGGCTTCGATCCCCCCGTGCTGGCTATCAACCTGCACGTGCTGAACCACCAAGGGTAGCTGCCAGGCGGCGCATTGTTGCCGGCAGTGCGCCACCCACTGGTCGGCAAAAGCACTCAGGCCGTGATGCACGTGTACTGCACGAAGCTGCAAGTCTGGCAATTGCTGGCGTAACCCCACCAGCAGGTGCAGCAGCACGCTGGAATCCAGCCCGCCACTGAATGCCACCAGCAAGTGCCGGTGTGCGCCCAATTGGCGGGCAAGCTGTGCAGATAATTGATTGCTATTCATTGATTAGGCTTAATGACGTCCAGATAGCTGCACGTTAACCCCCGTCCTACCATCAATCAAGCATTAACCGCACGGATATGACGACCGGCCAGCAACCACCACATGGCCAACACTGCCACCACTGCCGCCGTGCATCCCAATGCCCACCAACCAATTTGTGCAAACAGGTGGACATAGGCCTGCGCCGTCGCTCCCGTAGCCGGGTCTTCAGCGGTTTGACCGGCGATAATGCCGGCCAGGTAATTGGCTATCGAGCCGGTGGTCAGCATATAAATACCGGTCAGCACCCCGGTAGCGCCGGGGATATTCAGCCGGGTGATTTGTGCCATGGCGACCGGATCGATAAACAGTTCGGCAAGCCCCATCACCGACAGCCCGGCGATCATCAGGCTCATTGACCCTTGGCCGTAACGGGCGTTAAGCGCCATCAGGGTAAAACCGACGCCAATCAGCAGCAAACCAAAGGCAAACTTTCCCCAAATACGCAGGGTGCGACTGCCATTGCCGTTACCCCGTACCAACCAGGCCAGCATCACACCGCCAAACATCACGGCAAAAGCGTTAACCGACTGGAACAATGCAGTCGGCACCGTCCAGGAAAACCATTGGCGGTCGACAAAGCGATCGATAAACAGACTGATCGAACTGCCCCCCTGCTGGGCAAAGGCCCAAAACAAGGTGCCCAACAGCATCAACATCACTATCTGCCACAACCCACGGCGCTGCACCGTTGTGGCCCGGGCCATAATACGTATCACCATCACTACCGCAGCAGCACACACCAGCATCAGCAATTGGCCGGCCAGATCGTAAATGAACAGCGCAGTGAAGAACAGCGGTGCCAATAACAGCATGGCACTTAGCCATACCCAGTTCGGTACCCGCAGCGTGGTAACGCACATCTGCGCCCGATCTACGCCGCGCGTATGGCTGAAATGACGGCTGCCGAACAAGAAGATCGTCAACCCGGCCAGCATGCCGATCCCCGCCAGCGCAAAGCCGACGTGCCAGCCGTAGCGTTCGGCCGCCAGTCCACAGGCAATGGGTGCCAGGATCGAGCCGACATTACCGGCGGCATACAGCAGTGAAAAGCCACCTTCACGGCGCGTGTCCTGCGGTTGATACAACTCGCCCAGCAGGCAACTGATATTGGATTTAAACAGGCCGTAGCCACAGATGATGATCGACAGTGCCAGGTAGAGTGAATGCGTCGAGACGGCGCTCAGACCGAGCACGATATGGCCCAACGTCATCAGTACCGCTCCGGCAATGACCGCGACGCGATTACCCAACAGGCGATCGGCAAGCAGGCCGCCGAGGATCGGTGTGACGTAGACCAGGGAAGCGTAGGCGCTATAGAGGCTAATGGCGCGGCTATCGGAATAACCAAGTTGGTGGGTAAGATAGAGAATAAGTAACGCACGCATGCCGTAAAAGCTGAAATATTCCCAAATTTGTATTGCTACGACATAGTAGATTGCGCGCGGCTGTGAGGGTGTTTTCATGGTTTTCTCCCATCAGTCGGTGAACGACAAAAGGGGAAGCGCAAGCGCCTCCCCCTGTGATTTCACTTATTTATCGTTTTTCAACACCTTCACGGTGTAACGTCCATCCGCCTGGCGATAGGCACCATGGATATCCGTTTCGAAGCCTGGATAATGCGCGCCGATTTCGCACAGCATTTGCAGGAATTCCAGCACCGGACGGCTTTCCTCGGTGAGCATTTCACCCGGCATCACCAAAGGAACACCCGGAGGATATGGCAGGATCATGTTGGCATTCACTTTGCCCACCATGTCTTCCAAATAAACCTCTTCCACTTCGCCGTGCAGCTCTTTCTGGAAGGCTTTGAACGGGTTCATCACCATCGCCGGCAGCACTTCAAAAGCGCGGTACATCAGGTCTGGCAGGTTATGGTGTTTCACCAGATTGTGAATGTTCTGGGCCAGTTCCTGGATGCGCATGTTTTCATAAAACTCTGGTGCTTCTTTGTACAGCGAAGGCAGCATGTTTTTCACCCGCAGGTTCAGATCGAACGAGCGTTTAAAGTCAGTCAGACCGCGCAGCAGGCTGAGAGCTTTGGTTTTGTCGATGCCGATGCTGAACAGGAACAACAGGTTATACGGGCCGGTTTTTTCAACAATGATGCCGTGCTCATCAAGGTATTTAGCAACCAGACTGGCCGGGATACCAAACGACTCCATTTCGCCGTCTTTGCTCATCCCAGGAGTCAGCATGGTGACCTTGATTGGGTCAAGGTACATATGCTCGTTATCAATACCTTTGAAACCATGCCAGGCGCTGTCGGAACGCAGTGGCCAACATTCCGCTTCATCAATGTGCTCTGGCTGCCAAACGTCAAAGAACCAGCCTTCAGACTCGACGTTCAGACGTTTGATTTCTTTACGGAACTTAATAGCACGTTCAATCGAACCGTTAATCAGACGCTTACCGGCATTGCCTTTCATCATTGCCGCTGCGGTTTCGGTAGAAGCCACGATGCCGTAGTGCGGTGAAGTGGTGGTGTGCATCATGTAGGCTTCATTGAAGGTTTCTTCGTTGATGTCGCCTTTCACGTGGATCATCGAAGCCTGAGAGAATGCCGCCAGCAGTTTATGGGTGGATTGGGTTTCATAAATCACCTTCCCTTCCACGCGGCCACCGCTCATACCGCATTTGCCTTTATAAATCGGGTGGAAATTGGTGTAAGGCACCCAGGCAGAGTCAAAGTGGATGGATTTCACATCCAGCGTGCTCTTGATAAAGTCGGTGTTATACAGCAGACCGTCGTAGGTTGAGTTGGTGATTACCGCATGTACCGGCCAGGTCGCGTTAGGCGTCTCTTTCACGCGTTTAGCGATAGTGGCGCGAGCAAATTCGCTCTGTGGAATACCACCGAGGATGCCGTAAGCATTACGGGTCGGGCGGAAATAGATCGGCGTAATGTCGCTCATCATCATCAGATGGGTCAGCGATTTGTGGCAGTTACGGTCAATCAGCACGGTGCTGCCGGCAGGTGCAGAGTACATACCGACAATTTTGTTGGCGGTAGAAGTCCCGTTAGTCACCATATAGCTGCGTTCAGCGTTGAAGACGCGAGCAATATACTCTTCAGCTTCTTTGTGCGGGCCGGAGTGATCCAGCAGTGAACCCAGTTCGGAAACCGAAATGGAAACGTCGGATTTCATCGCGTTCGGGCCAAAGAAATCATAGAACAGGCTGCCGACCGGGCTTTTCTGGAAGGCGGTACCGCCCATATGACCCGGAGTACAGAAGGTGTATTTACCTTCACGCACGTATTTGAACAGCGCTTTGGTCAGCGGTGGCAGAATGGTGTCAACGTACTCATCGGTATTCTGTTTGATCTTGTCGGCAATGTCGTTGGCCGCACCGAGCGCATATTCAAAGAAACGTACCTGCATACGCAGATCGTTCAGGCTGACGTCCAGCGTTGAATAGGTGTTGGCAAAGGCATACAGCGGCATGTACTCATTCAATTCGCTGATTTCTTGGCACAGCTCAAGGTTGTATTTATCCCAGTCAAAGATCACCCCGCACAAACGGGCATTATTCTCGATCAGTTTGAGCAGGTCTTCGCGATCGTTAGGGTAGACAATGCGGAAGTTCAGTTTTTCCAGCGCGTTGTGCAGTTCGCGGATGGGCTCTTCTTTGAAGTAGACACCCATGTGGTTCATGATAGCAATAACGTTCATAATCATTTCTCCAGGTAATGCGAGCCCCTTGCCATCACGGATGACAACAGTTGTTGCAAGGGGCTGAATTAAGAAGTGGGTTAGTGCGCTTTGGCCGTCGAGCTGTTGTCGATGGCTACAGCATTGGCTTTAGCTGTCTGACGGGTATTCATTTTGCGGGCGTAGAACATCAGGATGATCAGGCTGATGATGAAGGTGCCGGCCAGTTCGAACGATTCGGCCCCCATCAGTGCGATGAAGCAGAAGCCACAACCCAGAACCGATGCAACCAGGCTCAGCAGGTTACGGATATTGACGCCTTCAAAGCGGATCAGGTCTACGCAAGAGTAGAAGTAAGGCAACATGGTCAGCAGCACCGCAATACCGGTCAACATCCCGAAGAGATCGGAAGCTTTACCACCACCGGAGCTCATGGCAGTAATCAGCACCATCAGCGCGGTCATTTTGCAGCTGGCCAACAGCAGGCCTTTTCTAGGAATGCCGTTCTTATCCAGTTCGCCATACACTTTCGGGAAGTTACCGTCGTTGGCGGCACGGACCCCAGCCTGGCCAACCAGCATCATCCAAGAACCGAGTGAAGTCAGGCAGGCAAAGGCGGTGAAGGCAGAGACCAGAGGTGCGGCCCAGTTACCCATAATGGCAGAGGCACTGACGGCGAACGGTGCGCCGCTGGCAGCCATTTGGCTAGCCGGGAACATACCGCTCATCACCTGAGTGGCCGCAATGTAGATAATCCCGGCCAGCGCGGTACCCAGCATGGTTGCCAGCGGTACGGTGCGTTTCGGGTTTTTCACCATGCCAGTGCTCACGGCGGCAGACTCTACGCCGATGAACGCCCACAGACACAGCAGAATACTTTTGATTACCGCATGGCTGTCGGTGGTACCGGAAGTGTTCCAGTTAGCGTGATAGGTTGCAGCGTCGAACCAATGCCAGCCGGCAGTCGCGGTCACAATCACCGGGATCAGCACCAACACCAGGCCGAGGGTGGTCAAACGACTGACCCAGGTCCCGCCGAGCAGGTTAATAAAGGTGAACACCCACAAGATGGCGATACAGGCGATACCTGCCGGCACCGGATTGTTCAGCTCTGGGAAAAAGGTAGAGAGATAAGAAACTGCGGTAATGCCGATGGCCAAATTACCGATCCAGTTAGCATGGTAATAAAGCACGCCGGTCTGGAAACCAAATGCCGGGGAAATTTCACCAGCGTAAGCAATAGGACCACCCTGTTGTGGGTTTTTGGTGGCCAGACGCGCATAAACATAGGCCAGCGACATCGCACCAATAATGGAGATTACCCATCCCCAGATAGCGATAGAACCGAGACTTGCCAGGTTCGCGGGTAATAAGGCAATGCCGCTCCCCATCATATTACCGGCAACGACACCGGTGCAGGCAATAAGCCCTATTTTCTTGGATGAAGCCATGGTCAGTTTCTCCTGATTTTGATTTCTTATAAGTCTTGGTCGTTATGCAATTTTGCTAATGACCGGACTTGATAGTCAGGATGCTAATCATCGGCGGGAATAAAGTCCTAAAGATAAAGTGATATTACGCTCATGATCATACAAATGATAAATTGAGGTTTTTCATTAACAAATCAAGAGATAAACAGGCGGTCAAGAAAAGATAAACATTCAATAAAAACAACAAAATAGACATGTTAATTGCAATAACAAATGAGAATTAAAGAGGATGATTCATCAACGCGCGGGGTTATTTTACTTAACAAATAAAACACAATAAATAACACCGCCGAGCAATGATATCGCCCGGCGGTGTGAGATTATTGAGACTCTTTGTCTGGGTTGTAGTTTTCGAGGTAGGGAACTACGGTGTTAACTGAGGTATGGAAGACGGCATTGCGGATCCAATGCAAAGTATTCTCACCCGGGCGTAGATTAAATGCGGTGATATAAGAGTCTGCAGCCAAACGGTTATGACCCTGCATCTCATAAACCTTGCCGAGTAACACATAATTCATCCATGACATCTGCAGCTCGATACCCTTATTTATCGCCTGATACGCCTCATCGGTTTTCCCCTCCCCCAGCGCCTGTATCGTACGAATTTGCTGAATAATGGGGCTGTCTTTTAATGCCGGCAGCGCATCCAGGCGGGCGATCTCCGTCTCCAGTTGCGTCAGTTGCACGCTGTCAAAAGGTTGATAAGAGTTACGCAGCAAGTCCGCCAGCGCTTTTTCCGCCGCAACATAAATAAAGTCTGGAGAGTTTTTAGCCATTTCGCCCAACAGATTGCTGGCATGGGTCAGGGAATCGATATCCCCCTGGATCAGCAGCTGATGTGCCTGATAATACTGTTGCAGGGCTGGGCCGGAGTTGGGCAACAGCTGCATCAGGCGCTGCTGCAGGGGTGCCGGCCACGGCTGATTAAGTGCAACAGACAGACTGCTCAGGAAGTCTTCCTGGATTTTTAGCTGGTTGTCCGTGGTCACAAAGTAACGCTTGTCCAGCATGATCGAGCTGTCCGCATTGTCCACCAGCCGCACCGACAGGAAGCATTGTTGCGCGCGATAATGGCGCTGGTTGACGAACTCTATGGTCAGCGATTTACCCGAACTGCTGGGCCCGGTGTAGTTATAGTTGGTTTGATCGTGCACCAGGAAGGTGGAATAGGTATTCAGCGAATCCGTCACCACTTCGCTCAGGCCGACGACATAGGAAAGCTGCGGCGTCCAGTTACTGCAACTGTTGCCACCCTGAATGCGGATATCAATATCACGCGGGTTCATCAGCACCGGCATCGTGGATTCCGGTATGCGCTGTGACAAAGTGGCTATCGCCACAAACACCACGCAGGCACTCAACGCGGTCAGGAAAGCCAGCCAGACCCAGAACGGAGATTGGCGATAAAAAGGCGCCTTCGGTTTTGCTGCGGGCATTTTTGCCACGCTGGGTTTAGGCGGCTCATAATCTATGCCGTCGTCTTCACTGCCATCTTCCGGCTCATGAGTAATGACCGCCACCCGTGGCACCGCAGGCATCGTCGCCTCTTCCCCTTCACACCACATTACCGGGGCGGCCAGCTTATAGCCGCGTTTGGGCACGGTAATAATGTATTCCGGGCTGTTACTGTCCCCGTCTTTCAAGTATTTGCGCAGTTCGGAAATACTCTGGGTCACCACATGATTGGTGACAATGTTGCGCTTCCAAACGTTGTCGATCAGCTCATCGCGACTCAACACCACATCCGGATGTCGGGCGAAATATTGCAGCATATCGATTAAGCGGGGTTCCAACGCCAGTTGGCGCCCGTCACGGCTTATTTTGTTGTCTGCGGGAGTAACCAACCACTCACCAACGCGAAAAACAGGTTCTTGCATAGTGAAAATAACTCAAAAGGGGGTACGGCAAGCGCGGGATAATACCATATGAGGGCGTGGCCTGCGTCGATACGCCCCGATTAAGCATTCATACCTCATATAATTCTAGAGGTAGTCCATCAGGATCGCTGAAAAAAGTGAAGCGTGACTGGGTATAAGGATCGACACGCACCGGTTCACAAACCACCCCGGCAACCTGCAAGTGCTCGATGGCCTGCTCGATATCGTCGACGCTGAATGCCAGATGGCGCAGGCCACAGGCTTCCGGGCGGCTGACGCGGGCCGGCGGCGACGGGAATGAAAACAGTTCGATACTGTATTGACCATTGAGCGCCAAATCCGCCTTCCAGGAATCACGCTCTTCACGATAGAACTCACCCAGCAGGGTGAAACCCAGAATATCGCAGTAAAAATGCTTACTGGCAGCATAATCTGAACCAATGACTGCGATGTGATGTACCTGACGTAGTGCCAACATGGAGATGCCTCATGATCGTTTTGATGAGGCACGGTATCCGGCGACGCGGGCAACGTCAACGGCAAAAAGCCCCGCAGCATAAGGCGGGGCTATCATTCAGCTATCTATAATGCCACGGGCAGATCAGGCTTTAAGGTCAGCCAACGCTGCACCGTAGTTGATGTGCAGCACCTGCCCATCCACCACCAGCGCCGGCACGCTCTGTACTCCTGCTTTTTCTGCTTCGGCGATGCGCGCCGGTTTTTCACCCAGATGCACCACGTCCACCTGCACATCCTGGCTCAACAAACCCAACAACTGCTGCTCTGCGCTGACGCAAACCGGGCAACCGGCATGATAGAAAACGGCCTTAGTCATGATAATTCTCCTTGCTTCTGACTGTGATGAGTGAAATGAACTCACATTTAGTTTCGATTCGAAACAAAATGCACAATAAATCCTCGTTCCTGACTTGTCAATATAGTTTTTAATCGATACTATTTTCACAGCCTAATGAGGAGTACATATTGAGACTGTTTGATTTATTGGAGCGGCTGAATAGCCTGCAACGCAGCTGGCTGCGCAACCATGAAGAACTGGATAACCTGCCCCCGGTGCAGTTGAGCGCGTTGTATTATCTGGCACGCTGCAACCATTACTCCAACACGCCGATGGCAGTGGCGGAATATCTCGGCCTGACCAAGGGCACGGTATCGCAATCGCTAAAAAAGCTGGAAAGTAATGGGATGATCGCCCGTACTGCGGACGAGAAGGACCGCCGTAGCGTCAGGTTAAAGCTGACCGACAAGTCACGTGCATTGATGGATGCTCTGTTCCCACCGGCCTATTTACAAAATGCGCAGGATGCCATGCAGCAGGACGGTGGGCAGTTGCTGGAACTGTTGATGCAGTTACTGCGCCAGTTGCAAAAGCAGGATGATAACGTGGCGTTATTCGGCGAATGCCATCGTTGCCGTTATCACCAGCGGCAGGACGGCCAACCATTTTGTGGGCTGACGCAGGAACCGCTGCCATCAAGCAGCGTGAACCTGATTTGCCGGGAATTTGCTTAAGACAGCGGCGTTTTCAGCACCTTCACCAGATAACGTCCGTCCTCGGTCAGCTTCGCGCCATGGATATCGGTTTCAAAGCCTGGATAACGTTCACCGATCGAGCACAGCATCAGCAGGAAATCGAGTACTGCACGGCTCTCTTCGGTGATCATCTCGCCCGGCATCACCAAAGGTACCCCTGGCGGATAAGGCAGGATCATATTGGCCGCCACCTTGCCAACCAACTGATCCAGTTCGCAGGTTTCTACGTTGCCGCGCACCTGTTGCTGGAACATCTGATGCGGCGTCAGCTTCATTTCAGGCAGCACGTCAAACGCCCGCTGCATCAGGCCTGGCAGATCGTGCCGACGGATTAAACTGTGGATCCCGGCGGCAAGATCCTGAATGCGCATATTGCGGTAGAAATCCGGATCTTCAGCAAACAGATCCGGCAGCATGTTCTTCACCCGCAGATTGAGATCGTAAGCGCGTTTGAAATCGGTCAGACCACGCAGCAGGCTCATCGCCTTGGTTTTATCAATGCCGATGCTGAACAGGAACAGCAGGTTATAGGGCCCGGTTTTTTCTACCACGATACCGCGTTCATCCAGGTATTTCGCCACCAGCGCCGCCGGTATCCCGCTCTCTTCCAGCATGCCCAACTCATTCATGCCCGGCGTCAGGATGGTGACCTTGATCGGATCGAGATACATGTGGTCACGGTCGGTGTTGCCGAAACCGTGCCAGTTATCATCCGGGTTCAGTGGCCAGCACTGCGCCTCGTCGATCTCCTCCGGTTGCCAGATATCGAAGAACCAGCTATCGCTCTCCCCTCGTAACCGCTGTACCTCACGGCGGAAATGCAATGCACGCTCCACCGAGCGATTAATCAAACGCCGCCCCGGATTACCACGCAGCATCGCCGCCGCGGTTTCCATCGAGGCCACGATGCCATAATTCGGCGAAGTGGTGGTGTGCATCATATAGGCTTCATTAAAGGTGCTTTCGTCATAGTCACCCTTAATGTGGATCATCGAGGCCTGCGAAAACGCCGCCAGCAATTTGTGCGTAGACTGGGTTTCGTAGATCACCTTGCCGGGCGTGCGCTCACCGCTCATACCACTCTTGCCATCGTAAATCGGATGGAAGTTGGTATAGGGCACCCAGGCTGAGTCAAAGTGGATCGAGGGCACGTCCAGCGTCTGTTTGATGTAGTCGGTGTTATACAGCAAACCGTCATAGGTAGAATTGGTGATCACCGCATGCACCGGCCAACTGGCATTAGCCGTAGCCGCGACCCGGCCAGCAATGCTCTCATGGGTAAACTCATGCTGTGGGATGCCACCGAGAATGCCATAGGCGTTACGCAGTGGGCGCAGGTAGATCGGGACGATATCGCTCATCATCAGCAAATGGCATAAGGATTTATGGCAGTTGCGATCAATCAATACCGTGCTGCCGGTCGGCGTCGAATACATGCCGACAATTTTGTTGGCAGTGGAGGTGCCGTTGGTCACCAGATAACTCTGTTCGGCGTTAAAAGTACGCGCTATATACTCTTCGGCCTCCAGATGCGGGCCGGTGTGATCCAGCAACGAACCCAGTTCGGTAACCGAAATCGAAACGTCGGCTTTGAGAGTATTGGCACCGAAAAAGTCGTAGAACAAACAGCCGACCGGGCTTTTCTGAAACGCAGTGCCGGCCATGTGCCCTGGGGTACAGAAGGTGTATTTCCCTTCACGCACGTAGTTAAACAGCGCCTTGGTCAAGGGCGGCGTAATGGTATCGATATATTCGTCAGTGTATTGCTGGATGCGCTGGGCAATATCATCCGCCGCATTCAGGGCGTACTCGAAGAAATACAGCGCCATACGCATTTCATGCAGGCTGACATCAAAGGTGGAGTGGGTGTTGATAAATGCATACAACGGCAGATATTCATTCAGCTCGTTGATGTCACTGCACAATTCCAGGCTGTAATCGTCCCAGTCAAAAATCACTCCGCAAATGCGCGCGTTGGCCTCGATCAGCTTTAACAGGTCACCGCTGTTTTTCGGATACACCAGTTGGAAATCCATTGCAGTCAGTGCGGTGTGAAGCTCGCGGATCGGCTCGTCTTTGTAATAAACGCCCGCTGGGCTCATGATCGCGATGATATTCAACGGCTGCTCCTGTCAGTTAACCAGCAATCATCTATAACAACATGAAAAACCCGGACTGTGTACCCCAAAAGCTCCCTTTTCATCAGCCAAAAAAAAACCGCCCGGAGGCTAACACCGTTCACTTAA
>NZ_MCGS01000035.1:0-57100 GCF_002607755.1 Serratia sp. BW106 | reverse complement strand
TTAACCGATCGGTGTTAGCCCGGAGGCGGTTTCTTGCAACACATGATAAAACTCAGCAGTAGCCGTAGTTCATCAGGCGTTGGTAACGACGGTTGCGCAACTCTTCGTTGTTCAGGCCGTCGAGATCTTTCAGGTCAGCCAACAGCTGCGCTTTCAGCGAGGCTGCCATCGCCGGCACGTCACGGTGAGCAGAGCCCAAAGGCTCCGGGATCACCGAGTCGATCAGCTTCAGTTCTTTCAGACGCGGTGCGGTAATGCCCATCGCTTCTGCAGCCAGAGGAGCCTTGTCGGCACTCTTCCACAGGATGGAGGCACAGCCTTCCGGTGAGATCACCGAGTAGGTGCTGTACTGCAGCATATTCACTTTGTCGCCAACGCCGATAGCCAATGCACCGCCAGAACCGCCTTCGCCGATCACGGTGCAGATCACCGGGATATTCAGACGAGACATTTCACGCAGGTTATGGGCTATCGCTTCTGACTGACCGCGTTCTTCCGCGCCCACACCCGGGTATGCCCCTGGAGTGTCGATGAAAGTGATCAACGGCAGTTTGAAGCGAGCAGCCATTTCCATCAGGCGCAGCGCTTTGCGGTAGCCTTCCGGTGCCGGCATGCCGAAGTTACGGCGGATTTTCTCTTTGGTTTCGCGGCCTTTCTGATGACCGATGATCATCACCGGGCGACCATCCAGACGAGCAATACCACCGACAATCGCTTTATCATCGGCATAGGCGCGATCGCCTGCCAGTTCTTCGAAGTCGGTAAAGATGTGTTTGATATAATCCAGGGTATAAGGACGGCGTGGGTGGCGTGCCAATTGGGCAACTTGCCAAGCCCCAAGATCGGAAAAAATCTTGCGCGTCAGCTCAACGCTCTTTTCACGAAGGCGCTGAACCTCTTCGTCCAGATTAATATCTAATTTTTCGTCTTGACGGCTGACTGCAGTCAGCGAGTCAATTTTCGCTTCCAGCTCTGCAATCGGCTGTTCAAAATCAAGAAAATTCAGACTCATAGCATTCCTATTTTAGTCAAATTCCAGTTCCACCTGCTCATTACCTACCAAAGTCCGCAAATCTATCAATAAGCGGTCGGTGGGCGTCACGCGCCAGGTTGCGCCAAAACGCAGCTTGGCCCGCGCATCTTCCCGTTGATAGTAAAGATGCACTGGAATCGTCCCCGAGCGATGGGGTTCCAAAGACTGACGGAGACGGTTCAAAAGCTGGTCATCAATTTGCCTGTCCGTCAGCGAGATAGCAAGTCCGCGAGCGTATTTTTCACGGGCTTCACTGATGTCCATTAGCTCGCGGGCAGTCATTTTAAGCCCACCGCTAAAGTCATCAAAGCTGACCTGTCCACTGGCGATCAGGATACGGTCTTTTTCCAATAAATGCTGGTATTTTTCTAACGCATCGGTGAATAACATCACTTCCAGACGGCCTGAGCGGTCATCCAGCGTACAAATTCCGATGCGATTACCGCGCTTGGTGACCATAACCCGTGAGGCGATCACCAGCCCAACGGCGGTCGTCATTTTGCCCCGGTCCGTCGGATGCATATCTTTCAAACGCTGGCCACCGGCATAGCGTTCGATTTCCTTCAGGTACTGGGTGATCGGGTGGCCGGTGAGGTATAACCCCAGGGTTTCCCGTTCACCGTCCAGCACCACCTGCTCCTGCCAGAGGGGCACGTTGGCGTAGGATTGCTCCACCTGCTCCGGCGCTTCCGCCAGTACGCCAAACATGTCCACCTGGCCGATAGCTTCGGCTTTGGCATGCTGATCCGCCGCTTTCAGGGCGTCGCCCAATGAATTCATCAGTGCGGCACGGTGCGGCCCAAGGCGGTCGAATGCCCCGGACATGATCAACTTTTCCAGAATACGGCGGTTCAGTTTTTTGATATCAGAGCGAGCACAGAGGTCAAACAGGTCTTTGAAATAGCCCTGCTCGCCACTGTTACGCGCTTCAAGAATGGCTTCAATCGGCCCTTCCCCGACGCCTTTGATAGCGCCGATGCCGTAAACGATCTCACCTTCGTCGTTAACGTGGAAATGATACTGGCCGCTGTTGATGTCCGGCGGCAGGATTTTCAGGCCCATGCGCCAGCATTCATCCACCAGCCCCACCACCTTATCGGTGTTGTCCATATCGGCGGTCATTACCGCCGCCATAAACTCGGCCGGGTAGTGCGCCTTCAGCCACAATGTCTGGTATGACACCAGAGCATAGGCGGCGGAGTGCGATTTGTTGAAGCCGTAACCGGCGAATTTCTCCACCAGGTCAAAGATTTTTACCGACAGCTCGCCGTCGATGCCGCGTGATTTTGCCCCGTCCTCGAAACCGCCGCGCTGCTTGGCCATCTCAACCGGGTTCTTTTTACCCATCGCACGACGCAACATGTCTGCGCCGCCCAGCGAATAACCGGCCAGCACCTGGGCAATCTGCATCACCTGTTCCTGATACAGGATGATACCGTAGGTAGGCTCCAGCACCGGTTTAAGCGACTCATGCTGCCACTGGATATCCGGGTAGGAAATCTCTTCACGGCCGTGCTTACGGTCAATAAAGTTATCTACCATGCCTGACTGCAGCGGTCCCGGGCGGAACAGCGCCACCAGTGCGATCATATCTTCGAAACAGTCGGGCTTCAGGCGTTTGATCAGGTCTTTCATGCCGCGTGATTCGAGCTGGAAGACCGCCGTGGTCTCCGAACGCTGCAGCATGTCGAAGCTTTTCTTGTCCTCGAGCGGGATGGCGGCGATATCGATCGGTTCCAGCCCGGTTTTCGCGCGGCGGGCGTTGATCATCGCCAACGCCCAGTCGATGATGGTCAGGGTTCGCAGCCCCAGGAAGTCGAACTTCACCAGCCCGGCGTATTCCACATCGTTCTTGTCAAACTGGGTTACCGGATGCTGACCTTCGGCATCGCAGTACAGCGGTGCGAAGTCAGTGATTTTGGTCGGTGCGATCACCACACCACCGGCGTGCTTACCGGCGTTACGCGTCACCCCTTCCAGCTTGCGCGCCATGTCGATCAGCGCTTTGACTTCCTCATCGGCCTCGTAGATTTCCGGCAGCTGCGGTTCGGCGGCAAAGGCTTTTTCCAGCGTCATGCCCGGATCGGGCGGCACCAGCTTGGAGATGCGATCGACGAAGCCATACGGGTGACCCAGTACACGGCCCACGTCGCGAATAACCGCTTTCGCCGCCATGGTACCGAAGGTAATGATCTGCGATACCGCCTCACGGCCGTACATCTCCGCAACGTGCTCAATCACCAGATCGCGTTTTTCCATGCAGAAGTCGACGTCGAAGTCAGGCATCGAAACACGTTCCGGGTTAAGGAAACGTTCGAACAGCAGGTCAAATTCCAGCGGGTCAAGATCGGTGATTTTCAGCGCATAGGCCACCAGAGAACCGGCACCAGACCCACGACCCGGCCCTACCGGCACGTCGTTGTCCTTCGACCACTGGATGAACTCCATCACGATCAGGAAGTAACCCGGGAAGCCCATCTGGTTGATCACTTTCAGTTCAATATCCAGACGTTCGTCGTATTCAGGGCGGCGCTCAGCACGTACCTGCGGATCCGGGAACAGGAACTCCAGACGATCTTCCAGCCCTTCCTTCGACTTCAGGACCAGGAAATCCTCGGTAGTCATATCACCGGTTGGGAACTGCGGCAGGAAGTACTCGCCAAGGCGGATAGTCACGTTGCAACGCTTGGCAATCTCTACGCTGTTGAGTAACGCCTCCGGGATGTCGGCAAACAGCTCGCACATCTCGTCTTCGTTACGCATGTATTGCTGCGGAGTATAGTTACGCGGCCGCTTGGGATCGTCCAACGTGAAGCCGTCGTGGATGGCGACGCGGATCTCATGGGCGTCGAAGTCATCCGCTACCAGAAATCGTACATCGTTAGTGGCCACCACCGGCAGCCCGCGTTCGGTCGCCAGCGCCACCGCAGCATGCAGGTAGTTTTCTTCGTCCGGCCGACCGGTGCGGATCAGTTCAAGATAATAGCTGTCAGGGAAGTACTGCTGATAGAACTCCAGACACTGATCCACCTGCGGCTGGTTGCCACGCAGCAGAAACTTGCCGACGTCGCCCAGACGGGCGCCAGAGAGCAGAATGAGCCCTTCACGGTGCTCAATCAGCCAGTCACGATCGATGATCGGACCGGCGGCGCCGTAACCACGCTGATAGGCGCGAGAAATCAGCAACGTCAGGTTTTGGTAACCTTCATTATTGGCGGCCAGCACGGTGAGCTGCGCCAGCTCATCGCCCAGCACTTCGCTTTGCACATGAAAATCCGCGCCGATGATCGGTTTGATCCCGGCGCCGTGCGCGCTGCCATAGAACTTCACCAGACCACACAGGTTGGTAAAGTCGGTAATTGCCAAAGCAGGCATGGCTAACGCGGCGGCTCTTTTCACCAACGGCCCGATCTTGGCTAATCCATCAATCATGGAGTAGTCACTATGAACGCGCAGGTGAATAAAACGAGGTTCGGCCATATCCAGATACCTGAATCTAGGGGCTCAGCGAACTGAACCCGGGTTAACTCTATCGCGTGCCTGGCCCGGATAAGGCCGGCAGATTACAGCGCCAGCACCCTTCTGACCGGGGCAAAGCTGCGGCGATGATGTTCGGTCGCACCCAGCGCGGCCAGCCGCTCCAGATGGAAAGCGGTTGGGTAGCCTTTATGCTGCGCAAAACCGTAGTCCGGGAATTCCCGATCCAACTCAGTCATTTCGCGGTCACGCGTTACCTTCGCCAGAATGGACGCTGCACTGATTTCCGCCACGCGGCTGTCGCCTTTCACCACCGCCTGCGAGCGCATCGGCAATTTCGGGCAGCGGTTACCGTCAATCAATACCATGTCCGGCGCGATATGCAATCCGGCAACTGCACGCTGCATCGCCAACATAGTGGCATGCAGAATGTTCAGTTGGTCAATCTCGTCCGGCTCGGCGCGCCCCAAACTCCAGGACAGGGCCTTCTCGGTAATTTCGTCATACAGCGCCAGGCGGCGTTTTTCACTGAGTTTTTTCGAGTCCGCCAGCCCTACGATCGGTCGTGCAGGATCGAGGATCACCGCAGCGGTCACAACCGCGCCCACCAAGGGGCCACGCCCGACTTCGTCCACGCCGGCAATCAGCGTGGCGACAGGATAGATGAAAGGTTCAATCATGCTTTTGCCAGCTCCAACACAGCCTGAGCGGCCTGTTCATCGGCACCACAACGGATGCTTTGGTGCAAGTTAAGGAAAGTCTGTTTCAGTTCGTCAGTTTGCGGACTATCTTCCAGCAGCGGCATTAGCGACGCCGCCAACTTGTCCGGCACGCAATCGTGCTGCAACAGTTCGGTGACGATTTCACGACCGGCCAGCAGATTAGGCAATGAGACATACGGCGTCTTCACCAGCCGTTGCGCTATCCAGAAAGTAAACGGCTTCATACGGTAACCCACCACCATCGGACATTTGGCCAGCATGCACTCCAGCGCGGCAGTGCCGGAGGCCAGTAATGCCGCGTCGCTGGCGATCATCGCCTCGCGCCCCTGGCCGTTGAGCAGGTGAACCCTTAACTCGGGTGCCACTTCGGCCTTGATGCGCTCGAACTGTTCGCGCCGCTTGGCATTAACCAGCGGCACCACCAGTTCCAGATCCGGATAGCGGGTACGCAGCAACTGGGCCGTTTTCAGGAAATCGGCGCTTAGCATCTCGACTTCCGCACCGCGGCTGCCCGGCAACAGGGCCAGACAACGGGCATCCGGGGCGATGCCCAGCGTGGCGCGCGCAGCCAGTTTATCTGGTTGCAGCGGCATGGCGTCGGCCATGGTATGGCCGATAAACCGACAGGGAACGTTGAAACGATCGTAAAACGCTTTTTCGAAAGGGAGAAATGCCAGCACCAGATCGGTGGCTTTGCCTATTTTGAAAACGCGCTTTTGACGCCAGGCCCAGACGGAGGGGCTGACATAATGAATGGTGCGGATGCCGCGCTGTTTCAGGCGACCTTCCAGGGTGATATTGAAGTCCGGCGCGTCGATACCCACAAACACGTCCGGCTTCAGTTCGCTGAACCGGCGGGTAAGATCCTTGCGGATCTTTAACAGGCGTGGCAGGCGCTCAAGCACCTCGACCACGCCCATTACCGCCAGTTCTTCCATTTCGTACCAGGTTTCGCAGCCTTCGGCCTGCATCAGCGGGCCGGCGACACCAACAAAACGCGCGTCGGGGATCTGCGCCTTGAGCGCGCGGATTAAACCGGCGCCAAGAATATCACCGGAAGTTTCTCCGGCGACCAATCCGATGGTCAATGGGCGATTTTGCATAGGTCAGCGAATAATACCGCGGGTGGAACGACCAAAGAAATCAAGGAACTGCTGCACCACCGGTTGTTCTTTCGCCAGGGCTTCGATTTCTGTTTTCGCTTCATCCAACGTTTTCTCGCTGCGATAAAGAATTTTGTAGGCGTTACGAATGGCCTGCATTTCATCTTTATCAAAACCACGACGCTTCAGGCCAACGGCGTTAACACCGAATGGCGTGGCGTGGTTACCCTGCGCGATGACAAAAGGAGGCACGTCTTGGGCAACGCCGGAACAACCGCCCACCATCACGTGAGTACCGATAATGCAGAACTGATGGATAGCCGTCATACCACCGATAATGGCATGATCATCAATTTCCACATGGCCGGCCAGCGTGGCGTTGTTTGCCAAAATACAGGAGTTACCCACCACACAGTCGTGCGCAACATGCACGTTAACCATCAGCAGGTTATCATTACCTACTTTGGTCAACCCAGTGCCCTGCGCTGTGCCGCGATGAATGGTGACGCTTTCGCGAATGCGGTTGCGATCGCCAATCTCGACACGCGTCGGTTCACCCGCGTATTTCAGATCCTGATTCACTTCGCCAATAGAGGCGAACTGATAGATCTGATTATCGCGGCCGATTTTGGTCAAGCCATTCACCACAATGTGGGACTTCAGTACCGTGCCTTCGCCGATTTCCACCTGGGAGCCGACGTAGCAGAAGGGACCGATGTGCGCACCAGCGCCGATAACGGCGCCTTCTTCAATAATCGCGCTAGGATGGATAAAGGCGGTTTTGTCGATCACGGATTAGGCCTCCCGGCTGCGCGCACACATCATGGTTGCTTCGCAGACAATTTTGCCGTCGACGGTCGCCACGCCTTTAAAGCGCGTCAAACCACGACGAGTTTTCTCAAAGGTGACTTCCATGATCATTTGATCGCCAGGCACTACCGGTCGTTTGAAGCGGGCTTCATCGATACCGGCAAAGTAATACAACTCACCCGGCTCCAGCTTGCCGACGCTTTTGAACGCCAGAATACCGGTGGCCTGCGCCATGGCTTCCAGAATCAATACGCCTGGGAAAATCGGCTTACCAGGGAAATGTCCCTGGAAAAACGGCTCATTTACAGATACGTTCTTCACCGCACGCAGGAATTTGTGCTCCTCAAACTCGAGGACGCGATCGACCAGCAAGAACGGGTAACGGTGAGGAAGCAACTCTAAAATTTCTGCAATATCCAGAGTATGAGTGTCAGTAGTCAAAATACTCTTCCTGTCTCTAAAAACTGATGGCATCAACAACACGGCCTGCGCTGCCCCCAATAAGGAGGAAGTCATGCAGGCCGCAAATTAACAACTCTTTGCGCTTTTGGTCTCATGACCAACGCGTTTCGTTTTGTACCCAGCGAGGCGGGCGGTAGTGATTAGTCTTTTCCGACTTTTCGTTCGACAGCTTTTAAGCGCTTGCTAATCTCATCGATATTCATCACCAACGCAGCGGTTTTACGCCAAACTTTGTTGGGTTGTAACGGAATGCCCGAAGAGTATACCCCAGGTTCGGTGATTGGTCGCATAACCATTCCCATTCCGGTGACAACAACTTTGTCGGCGATCTCCATGTGACCGTTGATCACGCTGGCTCCGCCGATCTGGCAATAGCGGCCAATCTTCAGGCTACCCGCCATGATCACACCGCCGGCAACGGCAGTATTGTCGCCAATCACCACGTTATGTGCAATCTGACATTGGTTGTCGATGATAACACCATTCCCGATCTGGGTGTTATCCAACGCGCCGCGGTCAATGGTGGTGCAAGCGCCAATCTCGACGCGATCGCCGATGATTACCGTGCCCAGCTGAGGAATTTTAATCCACTCGCCACGTTCGTTGGCATAGCCGAAACCATCAGCACCGATCACAGTACCTGATTGGATCAGGCAGCGCTGACCGATCTCGACTTCATGATAAATAGTTACGTTTGCCCACAGACGCGTACCCGCGCCAATGCGTGCAAGTTTGCCGATAAAGCAGCCAGGACCGATAACCACGTTATCGCCCAGAACGGCGCCAGACTCGATCACCGCATTAGCACCAATGGCCACATTCTGTCCCAGAGTGGCAGCAGGTGAGATAACCGCGCTTGGGGCGATATCCTGAGCCGGAGACGGCGTGGTGTCCATCAGTTGCGCCATGCGCGCGTAAGTCAGGTAAGGGTTTTTAACCACCAGCGCCGCAGAACGGCAGTGTGGTAAATCCGCTTCGGTAAGCACTACTGCGCTTGCCAGGCAGGAAGACAGCTGCTCTTGATAGCGGCTGTTTGACAAAAACGTGATTTGGCCAGCCTGTGCCGAATGCATAGAAGCAATGCCGGTGATGACGAGATCGCCATCACCGTGCAATTGTGCATCCAACTGCTGCGCTAGATCAGCCAGTCGAATTGAAGGCATGTGTTATTTAACCTGTTTCAGCACGTCAGCAGTGATGTCTTTAGAAGTCCCTGCATAGGCAACTGCGTTAGCATCGATGACTACGTCGTAGCCTTCTTTGCTGGCAACAGATTTCACAGCGTCCTGAATACGGCTCAGGATTTTGTTACGCTCTTCCATCTGACGGCGACGGTTGTCCTGCTCAAAAGCCTGTGCTTTCTGAGAGAACTGCTCGCGCTGTGCCATCACATCTTTTTCCGCCTTGCTGCGATCGCTGGCTTTCATAGTAGCGCCATCACGCTGCAAACGTTGCATTTTGGTCTGAAGGCTACGCTCCATGTTCTGAAGCTCACCCGCACGGCCTTTAAACTCGTTTTCCAGCTGTTTAGCTACGGTTTCACGAGCCGGCAACTGTTGGAAAATGCTGGAGACGTTAACTACAGCGATCTTATCTGCTGCCTGAACGCCAGCTGAAGCAGCCATTGCTAAACCGAGGCCTGCGGCACACAACCACTTTTTCACTATAAACTCCTTACCATCACCCATTTGTGTCATATGACACTTGAAGTACACAATCTGCCAGACTTATCCCACAAAACAATGAGAATCATCTCTCTGTGCTCTGACGGGCGCCTGGCATTTGCGATTCTTAATAACTGCTATGCCCAGAAGCGGGACCTGTTACCAGGTCTTGCCAATGTTAAACTGGAACTGTTCGGACTTGTCGCCTTCGTATTTCTTGATCGGGTTGGCATAAGAGAACACCAACGGACCCAAAGGTGACATCCACTGCAAGGCGATACCGGCAGAAACGCGGATATTGCTCGCTTTACTGTAGTCCGGAATATCGTACATGCTGGTCTGAGCGTCATTCTTCCAGTTGGTATCCCACACGGTACCCGCATCCATGAACAAGGAAGTACGCACCGAGTTGGCGTATTTCTCGCTGATAAATGGTGTTGGTGTGATCAGCTCCATACTGGCGACGGCCATGGCGTTGCCGCCCACCGCATCGTCAGAACTACACACAGCGGCACCATTGGCACAGCCATACGAATTGGAGTTGTAGTACGCCGCTTTCGGACCAATGGTGTTGGAACCGAAACCACGCACGGTGCTCGAGCCGCCGGCGTAGAAGTTCTCGTAGAACGGCATTTCTTTGCCGCCCAGACCATCGGCATAACCCAGACGGCCACGACCCAACAGTACCCAGGTGCGATCGTCGTTGATTGGGACGTATTGCACGCTGTCCAGCGTCATTTTGTAGTATTCGTTATCCGACCCCGGAATGGTGACTTTACCATTCAGCGTTGTGCGGTTACCCGAGGTTGGGAAATAACCCCGGTCAAGGTTGTTATAGGTCCAACCCAGGTTCAGCGTGAAGTCATCGGCAGAATAACTGGCCCGATCGGTCTTGTTCGGATCCAGACCCATCGAGTCCAGATAACGCCACATGGCAACCTGAGGCTGCATGTTAGACAAGCCGTTATGCACGTAACCCAAGCCGGTGCGCAACGAGTTGTTTTCGTTGATCGGGAAGCCCAGGGTGCCGTCGATACCGTAACTCTTGTTGGTATAGTCGGACAGGTCCGCGTCATCGGCTTTAAAGTCGTTGTAGAAGATACGGCCACCCAAACTCACACCGTCAACGGTGAAGTACGGGTTGGTTACCGACAGCTCGGTGTAAGTCTGGTAGTCGTTCTTGGTCCCGCTGATGCCGACGGAATAGCCGGTCCCCAGCCAGTTGTCCTGCTGAACGCCCGCCTGGAAGCTCACGCCGCTCTCGGTGCCGTAGCCGACACCGAAGTTGAAGGTACCGGTGTTACGCTCTTTCACCTTGTAGGTGACGTCAACCTGATCCGCAGTACCCGGAACGCGCTGGGTTTCCACATCTACCGTTTCAAAATAGCCCAAACGGTTCAGACGTTCTTTACCCTGCTCGACCTGAGCGTTGCCCAGCCACGCACCTTCCATCTGACGCATTTCACGGCGCAGTACGGAATCTTTACTGGTGTCGTTGCCTTCAAACTTAATGCGACGCACATAGAAACGGTTGCCCGCATCAATGTTCACATGCAACTTCACGGTTTTATCCGCGTCGTTGATTTCAGGCTGGGTAGAAACACGCGGGTAAGCGTAACCATAACGGCCCAACATCGTTTTGACGTTGTCTTCCATCTTGGTCACTTTACTACCGTTATACAGCTCACCTGGCTCAATCTTGGTCAACTGGGCAACTTCCGCCGAGTGGCCGGCCAGATTGCCGTTCACCACCACGTCGGTGAGCTTGTACTGCTCGCCTTCAGTGATATTGACGGTGATGTAAATGCCTTTTTTGTCCGGCGTCAGGCTGACCTGAGTCGAATCAATATTGAAGCGTGCGTAGCCGCGGTCCAGATAGAAACTGCGCAGGGTTTCGAGGTCACCCGCCAGCTTTTGCTTCTGGTATTTGCGATCGCCAACCACGTTCCACCACGGCACTTCATCACGCAGTTGGAAGCGTGAAATCAGTTCATCGTTGGTGAAGGCATGATTGCCGACAATGTTGATTTGTTGAATCTTGGCGGAAACCCCTTCCGTGAACACCAGTTTCAGGTCGACACGGTTACGCGGCAGCGGCGTGACAACGGCTTTCACCGAGGCACTGTATTTACCGACGCTGTAGTAGAAGTCTTCCAGCCCTTTTTCAATGCTGGATATGGTGGTGCGATCGAGCGCTTCGCCAACCCGAACGCCAGAGGCCTCCAGGTTTTGCTTGAGCATGTCATCTTTCACCGACTTGTTGCCGGAGAAAGTGATGCTGGCAATGGTAGGGCGTTCCTTAACCTGAAC
This sequence comes from Serratia sp. BW106, assembly GCF_002607755.1. NCBI lineage: Bacteria > Pseudomonadati > Pseudomonadota > Gammaproteobacteria > Enterobacterales > Yersiniaceae > Serratia > Serratia sp. BW106. Next base: position 45,519 of record NZ_MCGS01000035.1, on the reverse strand, counting down.
AATCAGCGTAGTACCATCGCGCAGCACGCGAACGTCCTCGAAGTTGCCAGTGGCAAACAAGGCACGGATGGTATTACTGATATCATCGTCAGTGACGGTATCGCCTACGCGAACCGGCATGTTGAGTAACGCCGCACCGACGGCGACTCGCTGCAGGCCTTCGAAATGAATATCCTTCACTACGAACCCGTCTGCACCGTATACGGTGGCGCTGCCAAACAGCAGCGACGCTATGAGCAACTTTTTCATCGCCATCGTTGTTATGCGTTCTTCCTAACCTATCCCCGCCCCTAAAGACGAGAAAAATCATTGAAAAGTGCAAGACCCATTAAAAGCACCAACACGATCGAACCTATGCGGTAACTGTAGTCCTGTACTCGCTCGGAAACCGGCCCACCCTTCAGCTTTTCTATCGCCAGGAAGAGGAGATGCCCACCATCTAACACCGGTAATGGGAACAGGTTGATGATACCCAGGTTGACACTGATCAACGCCAGGAACATCAGATAATACACAAACCCGACCCCAGCTGACGCCCCTGCTCCCTGTGCAATCGAAATCGGGCCACTCAGGTTGTTCAGCTTTACATCACCGGTTATTAATTTACCCAGCATTTTGACCGTAAGGCTCATAAGCTGCCAGGTCTTGTCCCCAGCCTGATACAGCGCCGGGAAAGGTCCATACTGGCGAATCGTCTTATATTCGTCCGGCAGCGGCAGCACTTTCGGAATGATGCCTGCAAAACCCACTGATTTGTCTTTTCCCACCGGCTTTGTATCCGGTATCAGCGTCAAAGACAAGGGGGCGCCGTTTCTTTCGATCTCTAAAACCAGCGGTTGCCCAGGGCCGTTATGGATCCGTTTAACCAACGTTTGCCAACGACCCAATAGCTGACCATCGACTTTAACGATCCTGTCCCCCGCTTGTAAACCTGCCTTTTGCGCTGCCGAGTTCGGCTGCACTTCGGCAAGGACAGATTCTATCTGTGGGCCGCGAGGAATAATACCCAGCGCCACCACGGGATCCTGTTTGTCCGGCTCAAAATTCCACTGGCGCAAATCCAGGGTTTTCGTCACCACCCGAGAAGTGCCAAACGGCGCGATACCCACTTCGGTTTCTGCGTCGCCAATCTTCGCCACCAGCGCCAGACGAACTGATTCCCAATCAGGCGTTTCGATGCCATCTACGGACTTAAGTTCCATTCCTGGCGAAATTTCAGCGTTGGCCGCAATCGATTGGGGCGCGATTTCACCGATTACCGGACGGAAGCTGGGAACGCCGATAATGAAGACCAGCCAGTAAGCAAGGATAGCAAACAGGAAATTGGCGATAGGACCGGCACTGATGATAGCGGCACGCTGCCAAACGGTTTTGTTGTTAAACGCCTGATGACGGAGTTCCGGTGCAACCGAATCAACCCGCTCATCGAGCATCTTCACATAACCGCCAAGCGGGATCAGGGCGATGACATATTCCGTGCCCTGACGGTCGGTGCGGCGCCATAAAGCGCGGCCAAAACCGATGGAGAAGCGTTCTACACGGACGCCGCAGCGACGGGCGACCCAAAAGTGCCCGAACTCGTGCACGGTGATTAAAACACCGAGCGCAACAAGAAATGCGACTAAGTTCCAGAGCACGCTAACCATAATCCCTTCACTCCCCGCCATTGACGGATTAAAACACTAACAGCATCAGGCAGGCAAATACAGGCACTGCTGCGGTCAGGCTATCGATACGATCCAGTATACCGCCATGACCCGGTATCAAATGACCACTGTCTTTGATACCCGCTTCGCGTTTGAACATGCTCTCGGTAAGATCGCCCAGCACTGAAGCCAGCACGGCAATCACCGAACAAATCAGTAAGGTCGTCGGCACCACATTCAGTGGAGCGTACCGACCAAACAGCCAGGATATCAGGGCTGAAGTAATCAGGCCACCAATCAGCCCTTCCCAGGTTTTCCCCGGAGAAACTTTCGGCGCCAGCTTGTGCTTGCCAAACAGTTTGCCGAACATGTAGGCGCCGGAATCCGCACCCCAAACCAGTAACATCACATACAGCAGCCACCAGGCGCCGGTGAAGTGGTTCTGTTCATAGCCGAACTGGCGCAGCGACAGCATGCCCCAGAAAAACGGCACTATGGTCAGCAGACCGAAAACCAGACGTATCGGGCGTGAGTTACGCCACAGTGCAGCCGAGCCGGGATAAAACAGCACCAGCAACAGCGCTACCAGCCACCAGGCCAGCGACAACCACAACGGACCGCCGACCTGAAGCAAATGGACCGACTGGTGATAGGCCGGAATGCTGAGCAGCATCAACGCCAGCAGGAAGCCGCACAGTATCGCCAACCAGATGCGCTGCGAGCGGGAGGTAAAGCCGGCCAGTTGGCCCCACTCCCAGGCCGCTAACATGCACACCACGAGTGTTACCAGGGCAAAACCCACCGGCGGCAGCAAAAACAGCGCCGCGATAACAATCGGAATTAAAATCAGAGCAGTTATGAGGCGATACTTCAGCAAAAGTTCCCCCTAGGACGCATCGGCGCCGATAGGTGTTGTTCCCCCGAAGCGACGCTCGCGTTGTGCAAATGCATTCAGCGCACCTTCAAAGACAAGTTCATCAAAATCAGGCCAGAGTACATCAGTAAAGTAAAGTTCGGCGTAAGCAATTTGCCACAGCAAGAAGTTACTGATGCGGTGTTCTCCACCGGTGCGGATCACCAGATCCACCGGCGACAGATCGTTCATACAGACCCGCTCACCCAGTAATTCTTCGCTAATTTGATCCGGACGCAGTGAACCGTCCTTCACCTGCTCAGCCAGTTCCCTTACTCCCTGAATAATATCCCAACGGCCGCCATAGTTGGCAGCGATGTTGAGCGTCAGGCCATCGTTATTTTCTGTCAGTTGCTCAGAGCGACGGATCCGCTCCTGCAAGCGCACGCTGAAACGGCTAATGTCGCCGATCACTCGCAATCTGACGTTATGTTTATGCAGGCTTTTTACTTCACTGTCCAAGGCGCGGACAAAAAGCTCCATTAGGGCGGAGACTTCCTGCACCGGACGGTTCCAGTTCTCGCTGCTGAAGGCATAAAGCGTGAGTGCATCCAAATGGTTGTTGGCGGCAAAACTGACCGCACGACGTACCGATTTCACCCCTGCTTTATGACCGAAGACACGTAACTTACCCTGACGTTTAGCCCAGCGCCCATTGCCGTCCATAATAATGGCGACATGCCGTGGCCCCAGAGTGGACAGATTAGCCTCTTGTTGATTTGCGGACGACATAACTCGTACTTATTTCCTCAATAGAAATACAACTGCCTTTCCGGAACATCAGGCCCTTACGCGCAAAAAAAGCCGTGTGCCCGACACGGCTTTTCAGTCTGCCCTGCGACAGCCGGTAATCTGCGCTGCGCTACCGGCTTTCGAGATGTCAATCAGGCCATAATTCAACGGTATAACCGCTGAAAGGTGGCGCAGACTATACCACCTCAGCAAGGCCTGAACAAACGGCCCCACTGCGGCACGCGTAATTTGCGAACAAAATAGGATAATTGCCGGTATCAGTTACACAGTGATTTAACCAATCCAACCGCAACCTCACGCGCCTGACGATCTATTTCTAAGACCGCATCAATGCAGGACGGTTCCTGCAGTGACAGCCGTTCGACGACTTTTTGGTTCACTGTCGCAATATCGGTAAAGCGAATCTGTTCCTGCAGGAAAGCTGCCACAGCCACTTCGTTGGCCGCGTTCAGCGCGGTCGTTGCCGCCTGGCCCGCATCGAAGGCCTCAATCGCCAGATACAGGCAGGGATAACGTTCCCGCTCAGGTTCGGCAAAGGTCAGCGACCCGATACGGCAGAAATCCAGCGCTTCCACACCAGAATTGACCCTCTGCGGGTAAGCCATCGCATGGGCGATCGGCGTACGCATATCCGGAGTGCCCAATTGGGCCAACACGCTGCCATCGGTGTAACGCACCATCGAGTGGATCACCGACTGCGGATGCAGAATCACTTCCATTTGTTCGGCCGAGGCGTTAAACAGCCAGCGGGCCTCGATATATTCCAGTCCTTTGTTCATCATGGTAGCGGAGTCTACCGAGATCTTGCGCCCCATCGACCAATTTGGATGGGCACAGGCCTGATCCGGCGTCATCGTGACAAACTGCTCCAGCGGCGTGGTACGGAACGGGCCGCCGGAACCGGTAAGCACAATGCGCGACACACCATGACTTTCTAATGAAGAGTATCCCAACTGACGCTGAATGCTCTCAGGCAAACTCTGAAAAATGGCATTATGTTCGCTGTCGAGTGGCAGTAATTGCGTCTTGCTCTGCTGTACCGCGTCCATAAACAGGCGTCCACAGGTCACCAGCGACTCTTTGTTCGCCAGCAGTACCTGCTTGCCGGCACGGATGGCCGCCAGCGTAGGCAGTAGCCCGGCAGCGCCAACAATGGCTGCCGTAACCTGGTCGACGTCGTCCAGTGCCGCCAACTCACAGGCGGCCTGCTCGCCCGCCATGACCTCGGTGGCAATACCGTTTTCCGCCAGCAGAGTACGCAGTTCACGCGCAGCGCCTTCGTCCGCCATCGCGGCATACGCCGGGCGAAACTCTATGCACTGTTGCGCCATGACCGCGACATTGCGGCCGGCAACCAGCGCTTTAATCGCAAAAAGGTCGGGATTTGCCCTGACCACGGCCAGGGTACTGGTCCCCACTGAGCCGGTGGAGCCAAGAATAGTCAGTTGCTTCATGAGCTCACTCTGAATAACTGTCTGATGAGATCGGAGGTGTTCCAGTGTGTAACCTTGGCCACCGCTTGTCCATGATCAATCAGTACGATGAAACGGGATCTGCGCCACAAAAAACAAAGCGCCGCCCAGGCGACGCTTTTTTTCTGCGCGATGCTGATTAGAAATCCATCAGCTCTTTTTCTTTATCCGCCAAAGCGGCATCCAGAAGTTTGATATAGGCATCGGTCAGTTTCTGAACGTCGTCCTGTGAACGACGATCTTCATCTTCGCTGATTTCTTTGTCTTTCAGCAGCGCTTTAACTTTGTCGTTGGCATCACGGCGCACGTTACGAACCGCCACACGGCCCTGCTCTGCTTCGTTACGGACGACTTTGATCAGATCTTTACGACGTTCTTCAGTCAGCGGAGGCAGTGGAACACGGATCACGCTGCCGGCTGAGCTTGGATTCAGGCCGAGGTCTGAGGACATGATGGCTTTTTCTACCGCTGAACCCAGGGAGCGATCAAACAGGTTGATTGCCAGGGTGCGGGAGTCTTCAACGGTCACGCTGGCCAATTGACGCAGTGGCGTGGCGGAACCGTAGTACTCAACCATAATGCCGTCCAGGATGCTTGGAGAAGCACGGCCGGTACGAATTTTGCTGATTTGGGTTTTGAATGCTTCTACGCTTTTTTCCATGCGTGAATCAGCATCTTTTCTAATTTCATTAATCACGTTGCGAACCCTTGAAAGCTGGATACTTGGCAGGCCATACCACAGTATAGCCCGTGAATTTTACTCAAGGAGAGCATGCGACGTCTGGCGTTGCCCGCTCCCGCTAAATTTGGCAGAACAGCTTTATTTGCCGATCAGCGTGCCTTCGTTTTCACCCATTACCACCCGGCGCAGTGCACCTGGCTTGTTCATGTTGAATACGCGGATTGGCAGACCGTGATCGCGGGCCAGCGTAAATGCCGCCAGGTCCATCACTTTCAGCTCGCGCTCCAGCACGTCCTGATAGGTAATATGTTCGTACAGTGTGGCATCCGGATTTTTAACCGGGTCAGCGGAGTATACACCATCCACTTTAGTTGCTTTCAATACCACATCCGCTTCGATCTCGATCCCGCGCAGGCACGCAGCAGAATCGGTGGTGAAGAACGGATTGCCGGTACCGGCGGCAAAGATCACTACGCGGTTATTGCGCAGCAGGCTGATCGCCTCGGCCCAGCTGTAGTTGTCGCACACGCCGTTCAACGGAATTGCCGACATCAGGCGGGCGTTCACATAGGCACGGTGCAGTGCATCACGCATAGCCAGTCCGTTCATCACGGTAGCCAGCATTCCCATGTGGTCGCCCACTACGCGGTTCATGCCGGCTTGTGCCAGGCCCGCGCCGCGGAACAGGTTACCGCCGCCAATAACTACACCGACCTGAATTCCCAGTTCGACCAGCTCTTTCACTTCCTGAGCCATGCGATCCAAAACGCTAGCGTCGATACCAAAACCTTCTGCGCCTTGCAGGGCTTCGCCACTCAGTTTAAGCAGAATACGCTGATATACGGGTTTTGCATTGGTTGCCATGGTGATCTGTCCTAAGAAGCAGTATTAGTATTGGGGATTTCAGCCGATGAAACGCGCCTGTGCTGTGTATCATGCCACAGGGCTTGCCACCGGTGTAATTCTGGCTGGATAAAATGGAACCACCAGACGGCGGCTCCATTAACAGTCATTAAGACTGCTTGCTCATTGCTGCAACTTCAGCAGCAAAGTCGTTCTCAACTTTAGCGATGCCTTCGCCCACTTCGAAGCGGATGAAGTTAACCACGTCAGCGTTATGCTCTTTCAGCACTTGGCCAACGGTTTTGCTTGGTTCGATAACGAAAGGCTGACCGGTCAGAGAAACTTCGCCGGTGAATTTCTTCATGCGGCCTTCAACCATTTTCTCTGCGATTTCTTTCGGCTTGCCAGACTGCATGGCGATGTCCAACTGAACCTGGTACTCTTTTTCTACCACTTCAGCAGACACATCTTCAGGCTTAACGAATTCAGGCTTGCTTGCCGCAACGTGCATGGCAATTTGCTTAACCAGCTCTTCGCTAGCGCCTGTAGCGGCGATCAGAACGCCGATACGCGCACCGTGCAAGTAGCTACCCAACACTTCGCCTTCCAGGGAAGCAACGCGACGGATGTTGATGTTCTCACCGATTTTCGCAACCAGCGCTACACGTTCTTCTTCGAACTGTGCTTTCAACACTTCAACATCAGTGATTTTGCCGGCAAAAGCAGCATCCAGCACTTTGTCAGCGAATGCCTGGAAACCAGCATCTTTAGCTACGAAGTCAGTCTGGCAGTTAACTTCCAGAATCAGACCGTAGTTGCCTTCAATCTTGGTTTTGATCACGCCGTCAGCAGCTACGTTGCCTGCTTTTTTCGCCGCTTTGATCGCACCAGATTTACGCATGTTTTCGATTGCCAGCTCGATGTCGCCGTTAGACTCAACCAGAGCTTTTTTACAATCCATCATGCCAGCGCCAGTACGCTCACGCAGTTCTTTTACCAGAGCAGCGGTAATATCAGCCATTTCTTTTTCCTCGGTTATCTCGCGTGGAGACAGTCTCATTCAGATAAGCAAAGGGGGCCTATAAAGGCCCCCCTAACCAACATATTCAATACCTGGTTAATAAGGGCTCAGTGACGAGCTTGCCTTATTATTCAGCTTCTACGAAGCTTTCTTCCGCTTGAACGGCCAGATCTTGAGAACGACCTTCACGGACGGCGGCAGCAACGGCAGTCAGGTACAATTTGATTGCACGGATTGCATCGTCGTTACCAGGGATGATGAAGTCAACGCCGTCTGGATCGGAGTTGGTATCAACGATAGAGAATACCGGGATACCCAGGTTGTTGGCTTCTTTGATCGCGATGTGTTCGTGATCAGCATCGATGACGAACAGTGCGTCAGGCAGACCACCCATGTCCTTGATACCACCCAGGGAGTTTTCCAGCTTGGCCAGTTCGCGAGTACGCATCAGCGCCTCTTTCTTGGTCAGCTTGTCAAAGGTGCCATCTTGAGACTGGATTTCCAGATCTTTCAAACGCTTGATTGACTGACGAACGGTTTTCCAGTTAGTCAGCATGCCGCCCAACCAGCGATGGTTCACGAAGAACTGGTCGCAGGTGTTAGCATATTCTTTTACCGCTTCGCTTGCTGCGCGCTTAGTACCAACGAACAGGATCTTACCTTTACGGGAAGAGATCTTGGTCAGTTCAGCCAGTGCTGCGTTGGCCATTGGTACAGTTTTTTCCAGGTTGATGATGTGAACCTTGTTACGTGCGCCGAAGATGAAAGGCTTCATTTTCGGGTTCCAGTAACGGGTTTGGTGACCAAAGTGTACACCGGCCTGGAGCATGTCGCGCATGGAAACAGTTGCCATGATTAAACCTCTATAGAGTTAGTTGGGGTTATGCCTCCACGTATCCCATAACGCCGACCCTGGCGGTGATAAATCACCTCAGGGCACCCCGGCGGATGTGCCGATACGTGTGTGTTATTTACACAAAGTGAGTGCAGTTAAAGTATTTTCGGCTTTTTCCGTCATTATCACAAGGACGAAGAGCGGATCTGCCGGCGCGCTTTATACCATAAACCCGCCCCCGACACCAACTTTTGTTACCAACCAAAGTCCGGCGAGAAATCAAATTTGGCAGCCTCAGGCCGGGCTGATACCATAAGAGACTGCTTCTTATTTCTTTCTGTTGTCGGCGAGCACGACACCTGCGGACGAATTTCATGGCAATTTCAATTAAAACACCTGATGACATCCAAAAAATGCGCGTGGCCGGCCGATTGGCTGCCGAAGTGCTGGAAATCATTGAGCCGCACGTCAAACCTGGCGTAACGACCGGCGAACTGGATCGTATCTGTCACGATCACATTACTAACCAGCAGCAGGCCATTTCTGCCTGTCTGGGCTACCACGGCTTCCCGAAATCCGTGTGTATCTCGGTGAACGAAGTGGTATGCCACGGCATCCCAAGCGATGACAAAGTCCTGAAAGACGGCGACATCGTTAATATCGACGTCACCGTGATCAAAGACGGTTTCCACGGCGATACCTCTAAAATGTTCATCGCCGGCAAACCGACTATTCTGGGCGAGCGCCTGTGCCGCATCACTCAGGAAAGCCTGTATCTGTCACTGAAAATGGTGAAGCCGGGCATCCGTTTGCGGACCCTAGGTAAAGAGATCCAGAAATTCGTCGAAGCCGAGAATTTTTCGGTGGTGCGCGAGTACTGCGGCCACGGCATTGGCGAAGTGTTCCACGAGGAACCACAGGTACTGCACTATGACGCTGACGACGGTGGCGTGGTGTTGCAAGCCGGTATGGCCTTCACTATCGAGCCGATGGTCAACGCCGGTGATTACCGCATCCGCACCATGAAAGATGGCTGGACGGTAAAAACTAAGGATCGCAGCTTGTCGGCGCAGTATGAGCATACTATTGTGGTCACAGATAACGGCTGCGAGATAATGACGTTGCGCAAGGATGACACCATCCCCAACATCATTACGCACGAGATGTAAGCGCCGCGGCGTTTTGCCGCGATGCATGATGTCACAGGCCGGCTTTTGCCGGCCTTTTTTATGGGCTGCGTATTATGTCTGAAAACTTTCGCCAACAAGACACCTCGGTCATTGTGCAACAGGCCGTGCCGGAGCAGCCTGAATATCCCAACGCCTATGGCGATGAGGAGATCAACTGCATCGCGCTAAAACAGCGCCTTGAACAGTTCCAACTGTGGCTGGCGGCGGCATTCAACGCCGGCTCCAGCGCCGAAAGCCTGGTAGCCGCCCGCAGCGACTTTATCGACCGCCTGCTGCGCCGTCTGTGGATCTACCATGGCTTTGAGGATATCCCGGAAACCGCGCTGGTTGCCGTCGGTGGCTATGGCCGTGGCGAGCTACACCCGCTCTCGGACATTGACGTGCTGGTGCTCAGCCAGCGCCGCCTGAATGAACAACAATCCCAACGCGTGGGGGAATTTATCACCCTGCTGTGGGATCTGAAGCTGGAAGTGGGCCACAGCGTGCGAACGCTGGAAGAATGCCTGCTGGAAGGCCTGGCGGACCTGACCGTCGCCACCAACCTGATTGAGTCGCGGATGATCTGCGGCGATGTCGCGCTGTTCCTGCAAATGCAAAAACATATTTTCAGCGATGGTTTCTGGCCCTCGCCGCAATTTTTCCACGCCAAGGTGGTTGAGCAACAGGAACGCCATCAGCGATACCACGGCACCAGCTACAACCTGGAGCCGGATATCAAGAGCAGCCCCGGCGGCCTGCGCGATATTCACACGCTGCTGTGGGTGGCGCGTCGTCATTTTGGCGCTACCTCGCTGGACGAAATGGTCGGTTTCGGCTTTCTCACCCAGGCTGAACGCAACGAACTGAACGAATGCCAGAGCTTCCTGTGGCGTATCCGTTTCGCACTGCACCTGGTGTTACCACGCTACGACAACCGCCTGCTGTTCGATCGCCAGCTCAACGTGGCACAGTTGCTGCGTTATGAGGGGGAAGGCAACGAACCGGTTGAACGCATGATGAAGGATTTTTATCGCATGACGCGCCGCGTCGGTGAATTGAATCACATGCTGCTGCAGTTGTTCGACGAGGCCATTCTGGCGCTGGATGCCACGGAAAAACCGCGGCCGTTGAACGATGATTTCCAACTGCGCGGTGATTTGATCGATCTGCGTGACGAGACGCTGTTCATCCGTCAGCCAGAAGCCATCATGCGGATGTTCTACCTGATGGTGCGCAACCGTGAAATCAAAGGTATTTATTCCACCACCGTGCGCCAACTGCGCCACGCCCGTCGCCATCTGAAGCAGCCGCTGTGCACTATTCCGGAAGCGCGCGAGCTGTTTATGGCCATTCTGCGCCACCCAGGCGCGGTCTCTCGGGCATTGGTGCCGATGCATCGCCACAGCGTACTGTGGGCCTATATGCCACAGTGGGGCAAGATCGTCGGGCAAATGCAGTTCGACCTGTTCCATGCCTACACCGTCGACGAACACACCGTTCGCGTCCTGCAGAAGCTGGAAAGCTTTGCCGATGCCGAAACGCGACCGCGTCATCCACTGTGTGTCGAGCTGTATCCCCGCCTGCCGAATCCGGAACTGCTGCTGCTGGCCGCCCTGTTCCACGATATCGCCAAAGGGCGCGGTGGCGACCACTCGATCCTCGGCGCGGAAGATGCACTGGAGTTCGCAGCACTGCATGGTTTGAACTCCCGCGAAGCCCAACTGGTCGCCTGGCTGGTGCGCTGTCATCTGCTGATGTCGGTGACCGCCCAACGCCGCGATATCCAGGATCCGACCGTTATTCAGCAATTCAGTGCCGAAGTGCAGAGCGAGACTCGCCTGCGTTATCTGGTCTGCCTGACGGTGGCAGATATCTGCGCCACCAACGAAACCTTGTGGAACAGTTGGAAGCAGAGCCTGTTGCGTGAACTGTACTTCGCCACCGAAAAACAGCTGCGCCGCGGCATGCAAAATAGCCCGGACCTGCGCGAACGCGTGCGTCATCATCGCCTGCAGGCGTTGGCACTACTGCGCATGGACAATATCGACGAAGAAGCGTTGCACCGCATCTGGAGCCGCTGCCGCGCCGATTACTTCCTGCGCCACTCGCCCAATCAGCTGGCCTGGCACGCCCGTCATTTGCTGGCCCATGACTCCACCAAACCGCTGGTGCTGGTCAGCCGACAGGCAACGCGCGGTGGCACCGAAATTTTCATCTGGAGCCCGGACCGCCCGTACCTGTTTGCCGCCGTGGCCGGCGAGATGGATCGCCGCAACCTGAGCGTACATGACGCGCAGATCTTCACTAACCGCGACGGCATGGCGATGGATACCTTTATCGTGCTGGAACCGGACGGCAGCCCGCTGGCTCAGGATCGTCACACGGCGATCCGCCACGCGCTGGTGCAGGCCATTACCCAACGGGAGTATCAGCCGCCGCGCGTGCGCAGGCCGTCTTCCAAGCTGCGCCATTTCAGCGTGCCGACCGAAGTCAGCTTCCTGCCGACCCATACCGACCGCCGCAGCTATCTGGAACTGACCGCACTTGACCAACCTGGCCTGCTGGCCCGGGTGGGTGAAGTGTTCGCCGATCTGGACCTGTCGCTGCATGGCGCACGCATCTCCACTATCGGCGAGCGGGTTGAGGATTTATTTATTCTGGCCGACAGCGATCGACGCGCCCTTAACCCGGAAACGCGCAGAAAGTTGGAACAACGGTTGACAGAGGCCCTCAATCCAAACGATAAAATGTGATACAAGTAACCTTTTCGTAGACAACATCAGGACAGAGAACAGCATGCAGCAATTACAAAACGTTATTGAAAACGCCTTCGAACGCCGTGCGGAAATCACCCCGGCGAACGCAGACACCGTAACGCGCGAAGCGGTAAACCAGGTGATCGGCCTGCTGGACAGCGGCGCCCTGCGCGTTGCCGAGAAAATTGACGGTCAGTGGGTAACGCATCAGTGGCTGAAAAAGGCCGTGCTGCTTTCTTTCCGCATCAATGACAACAAAGTGATGGACGGTGCCGAAACCCGTTATTACGACAAGGTGCCGATGAAGTTCGCTGATTACGACGAAGCGCGCTTCCAGAAGGAAGGCTTCCGCGTAGTGCCACCAGCCACCGTACGCCAGGGTGCGTTCATCGCCCGCAATACCGTGCTGATGCCATCCTATGTGAACATCGGTGCCTACGTTGACGAAGGCAGCATGGTGGATACCTGGGCCACCGTCGGCTCTTGTGCGCAAATCGGTAAAAACGTTCACCTGTCCGGCGGCGTCGGCATCGGTGGCGTACTGGAGCCACTGCAGGCCAACCCGACCATCATTGAAGACAACTGCTTTATCGGCGCACGTTCAGAAGTGGTTGAAGGCGTGATCGTGGAAGAAGGTTCAGTGATCTCCATGGGTGTATACCTGGGCCAGAGCACCCGCATTTACGACCGTGAAACCGGCGAAGTGCACTACGGCCGCGTGCCGGCCGGTTCGGTGGTGGTTTCCGGTAACCTGCCGTCCAAAGATGGCTCTTACAGCCTGTATTGCGCAGTCATCGTCAAGAAAGTCGATGCCAAGACGCGCGGTAAAGTCGGCATTAATGAGTTATTACGCACCATCGACTAAAATAGACATGGCGGGTTAATCACCCGCCATTTTTTTATCTTCATTACGTGAGCAGTCACAGTCTCTGGCGCGGTTATTCGCCATAATCCCAGACCGTGGAATATAGTCTATTTATAAGGTGGCGCTATTATGTATGACAACCTGAAAAGCTTAGGAATCAATCAACCGGAAGATGTCGATCGCTATAGCCTGCGTCAGGAGGCCAATAACGACATTCTTAAGATTTATTTCCGCAAGGATAAAGGCGAGTTCTTTGCCAAGAGCGTGAAATTCAAATATCCGCGCCAACGCAAAACGGTAGTGGCGGACAACGCCGGCCAGGGTTACAAAGAAATCCATGAAATTAACCCGAATCTGCGTTACGTCATTGATGAGCTGGATCAGCTATGCCAGCGCGATCAGGTGGAAGTGGATCTGAAGCGCAAAATTCTTGATGACCTGCGTCATCTGGAAGGCGTGGTCTCCCACAAGATTGCCGAGATCGAATCCGATCTGGAAAAACTGACCCGCGGTAAATAAGGGTTCAGCGAACTGATACTACAGATTGTACGGGCGCAGCATACTGCGCCCGTATTCATCGGGGCGAATATATTCGCCCCCTACAGGCGACGGGTAAATCTATTTCAGCAACGTGCCCCATTTCTCGACCCATGGGCAAGAAACCACTTCCGGCTCCGGCTGTTCCATCGCATCGATTTCCAGCACCTCACCCACGCGGGTGGCACCCTGCTCCTGCAACAGTGCATCAAACGCACGCCCGGCACCGCAGAAATTGTCATAGCTGCTGTCACCCAGCGCGATCAACCCATAGCGCAGCTCAGGTTGGTAGCCGATCTGGTCACGGATGGCGTGGAACAGCGGCGCAATGCTGTCCGGCAAATCGCCCTGGCCCGTAGTTGAGGTGATCACCAGCGCATGGTGCTGGCGGTAAAACTGCCAGGCCTCAAGCGTACCCTCTTCAAACAGTTTGACCTCATGGCCCTGCTCGCTGAGGATAGTTTCAGCTTCTTCCGCCACCAATAATGCGTTGCCGTAGACCGTTCCCACGAAGATTCCAACCTGAGCCATTGCCCCTACTCCCTTCAATACCTTTGAAAATGATCAGTTATCCTGACCGCAAGCCGGTGGAAACTCAACCCTGGCAAGCTCAGGGATACTCTCTGTCCAGCCAAACTGTGACATGACGCCCTGCCAGCGTTCATCCCAGCGCGCGGAAAGATGCAGCGGCTCACCGGTTACCGGATGATTCAGTTGCAGGTGACTGGCGTGAAGCATCAGGCGCGGGCAGCCAAAATGCTGGGCCATACCCCGGTTCTGGTTCAGATCGCCGTGTTTACTGTCGCCAATGATCGGATGGCGGATATGTACCATATGGCGGCGTAACTGGTGCTTGCGGCCATTTTCCGGCTTCAGTTCAACCAGGCTGTAGCGCGCACTGTCGTAACGGCCAATCGTCACCGGCATCTCAACCTGTGCCAACGGTCGATAATGAGTGACTGCCGGCTGTGGACCTTTGTCCTTCGAAGCAAACTTGTCGGCGATCTTGTCCAGCTCTTCCGTCAACGGATAGTCGATGGTAGCGCCTTCCAGCACGTAACCACGCACCACTGCATGGTAGGTTTTCTGCATCTGATGCTGTTCAAACTGCTGCGACAGCAGCCGTGCCACCTCGCTGGACAGCGCCATCAACAGCACCCCGGAGGTCGGTCTATCGAGGCGGTGCACGGTATATACGTGCTGGCCAATCTGATCGCGCACGGTCTGCATCACAAACTGGGTTTCATGGCGATCCAGCCAACTGCGGTGTACCAACCACCCAGAAGGCTTGTTCACCGCCACCAAATGCTCATCCTGATAAAGAATCTCAAGCATTATTGCGGCTCTTTATTCAGCATTTGATCCAGGCGCTGCAACAGCACCAACAGCGGCATGCAGTTGGGATCATTATCTTTCAACGCCTCTTCAAAGTAAGGCGTGATAGCAAAACGCGTCGGCAGCGGCGCTCCCGCATCCAGCAACGCGTACATGCGAGGCAGAAAGACCCACTGTAGCCAGGCTTCGGCCGACATGCTGTCTATGCAAAACGGCTCGGGGCTGGCGAAGGCTTCAGGCTCGGGCGGCATAGCTTGCCACAGCGCCAACTCTCGCATTGACTGTTCAATCGCCTGCAAACTATGGCGAACCTGATTTTGTATACTCATCTGCATTCCCGATCTGTTTAAACCATGATATTCAGCGGCACGGCTGAAAGGCGGCAAAGCATAGCATTTTACTTTTTATAGCCCAAATCCAGCTGAATTGATGGCATGGATACATTTGAACTGGTGGCCGGCACGGCCACACGGCACAATAAGTTCACCGAATAAACCACACAGATTAGACAGATGCCCGCAATCACACCGACAAAAAATCACGCCACGCCTGGCAAAGCCATGCTGGCTTCGGTCACCGGCTACGCCATGGACGGCTTTGACCTGCTGATCCTCGGCTTTATGCTGCCAGCCATCAGTATTGAAATGGGGCTAAGCTCCTCCGCCGCCGGTTCACTGGTCACCTGGACGTTGATCGGTGCCGTACTGGGCGGCGTGATTTTCGGCCACCTCAGCGATCGCTTTGGTCGTATCCGGGTGCTGACCATCACTATCCTGATGTTCTCATTGTTTACCGGTCTGTGCGCGTTGGCACAGGGCTACTGGGATTTGCTCGCCTACCGCACACTGGCGGGCATCGGGCTCGGTGGTGAATTTGGTATCGGCATGGCACTGATCGCCGAGGCCTGGCCGGCGGAGAAACGCAATCGCGCCTCGGCCTATGTGGGCATGGGCTGGCAACTTGGCGTGCTGGCGGCCGCCTTCCTCACCCCACTGCTGCTGACGCATATCGGCTGGCGTGGCATGTTCCTGGTCGGGCTGCTGCCGGCGCTGGTGTCATTCCTGATCCGCCGCACCCTGGGTGAGCCAGAAGAGTTTGTCCGCCAGCAAAACAGCGGCCAGCAACTGTCGTTCACCCAACGTGTAAGGCTACTGTTCAAAGACCGGGCCACCAGCAAGGCCAGCATCGGCATTTTTATTTTGTGCTCGGTGCAGAACTTCGGTTATTACGGGCTGATGATTTGGATGCCGACTTACCTGGCAAAAAACTTCGGTTTCTCCCTGACCAAGTCAGGTCTGTGGACTGCGGTCACGGTGATCGGCATGACGTTCGGTATCTGGCTGTTTGGCGTGTTGGCCGATCGCTTCACCCGCTGGAAGATTTTTATCTGCTATCAGATCGGTGCGGTGGTGATGGTGGTTGTCTATGCACAACTCAGCGACCCCACGCTGATGCTGTTTGCCGGCGCGCTGATGGGGTTGTTCGTGAACGGCATGATTGGTGGCTACGGCGCGTTGATTTCCGATACCTATCCGGTTCAGGCACGCGCCACTGCGCAAAACATCCTGTTTAATCTGGGGCGTGGCGTCGGCGGGCTGGGGCCATTGGTGATCGGCGCCCTGGTGACGCAGGTTTCCTTCACTGCGGCTATCAGCCTGCTGGCGGCTATTTATCTGCTGGATATCTACGCCACACTGTTCCTGCTGCCAAAAAAGCAGGGCAATGGCGATACGCTGGGGGCGATTGGTTAACAACTGAGATGAATTTGAGCAGGGGTAAGCATCCTGGATGCTTAAAACTTGACCTCGTATAAAAAGTTGAGGGCACTGCGCTAACAGTGCCCTCGGTTCGTTTTATAGCAGTCCCGCTACACAGTGTGCTCCCTGCTCAATCCTTGAAAACTTTTCCTGCGGCCATCCTGACCAAAACCATCCTAGCTCTATCCTGTAGCATCATCCTGACGCGGTTCCTCAGTCTTCATGACCCGCCAACCATCCTGTGCCGGCTCTCAATCTCCATCCTGGAGGTGTCCCTGGTTTCAATCCTGAAACATCCTGGCATCTCCTGACGCCGTCCTCCGCTCTTCACTGAGCGCATCCACTTCTTCATCCTGAAGCTGCATCATCCTGATGCTTTCCAGCTCCACCGTATCCCTTCCGGTGAACATAAGATCGCTTAATTATCCCGGGTTCACAAGGGCTTACTGGCTGGCTGACAGGAAATTAACGCTAAGAGTTATCCTAAAGAAAATCTAACCAATTGATCTGGATAACAATAAACCCCATGCAAGCCAATGAGAGGGGAAAATTAAAAGCGATCTCTCACAGTCCGTGTGAGAGATCTCGCACACGGATCTCGCTGTAATTGGCCTCAAACACCCAATGTCGGGCGCAATGCATCGAGGAAATTGCCCAACGAAGCCGCCAGCAAAGTGCGTTTATCACTGCCAAACTGCTCCAGCACCACATTGCCACTGACGTTACACAGCGAGACCATGGTCATTTCTGATTCGGTGGTTGCCAGGAACAGCGTCGGCGACAGCTTCAGGCGTTTTTGCGTCACCAGATGGCCGATCAGGTTTTCCTGCAGGCGAATAAAATCGTCCTCGCTCCACACCTGCAACAGGGTCACATAGTGCTCACCGAACTGCGCGCTCATGTCGCCTGCATACTGCTGGGTATAAAACAGGTTGATGTCCGGCTGTAAACGCAGCTCGAGCGCAGTCTCTACCTTTTCCAGCGTCGCCGCCGGGGTAAACGGCTGCGGCAACCACAGCACTTCATCATCGCGATTTTCTACCAGACAAGGCGACGGTACGCCGTACAGATCCTGGCTGGCTGGGGCATGACCACGCTCTTGTTGCCAAAGATCAACATAACGCTGGGTGAATTCACGCAGGGCGTGCGGTACATCATGGTCCATATTTTTTCTCGCATACGGTAAACTGGCGACCATTGTACCTATCTCTCACCAAGGTGACAGCAGATGTCCTCATATCAAGACCACCATGCCCTGTCGGCGCTAACGCTGGGTAAAGCTACCGCGTACCGCGACCATTACGACGCCACGCTGCTGCAGGCGGTGCCGCGCAGTATGAACCGCGAGCCGCTGGGATTATATCCGGACAGCCTGCCATTCCACGGTGCCGATATCTGGACGCTGTATGAACTCTCCTGGCTGAACGATAACGGTCTGCCGCAGGTCGCCGTCGGCGAGATCAGCCTTAATGCCGACAGCATCAACCTGATCGAATCCAAAAGCTTCAAACTTTACCTCAACAGCTTTAACCAAACCCCGTTCAGCGATTGGGAGGCGGTACGCAACACCCTGCAACGCGATCTGTCCGCCTGCGCACAGGGCGAGGTCAGCGTCTCATTGTTCCGCGTCGATCAACTGGAAGGCAGTCCAATCGCCCGGTTAGAGGGTGAATGTATCGATCATCAGGACATCCGCATCGATAACTACGAATTCAATGCCGATTACCTGCAAAATGCCACCGGCTCCCTGCAGGTGGAAGAACGGTTGGTCAGCCATCTGTTAAAGTCCAATTGCCTGATCACCAACCAGCCTGATTGGGGTTCGGTGCAAATTCATTATCGCGGCGCGCAGATCGATCGCGAGGCGCTGCTGCGTTATCTGGTGTCCTTCCGTCATCACAATGAATTCCACGAACAATGTGTCGAACGCATCTTTAACGATTTGCTGCGCTACTGTCAGCCGCAGAGCCTGACGGTGTATGCACGCTACACCCGCCGCGGTGGGTTGGATATCAATCCATGGCGCAGCAACACTGACTTTGTTCCGTCGCATGGCCGTCTGGCGCGCCAATAGTGCGAAGCATTGCTCAACAACTGAGCTAACGAGCGGTTTGTATTGGTAAAAACCAGGGGACGGCGGTAAGGTTAAATCAACAGCGCTCGGCGCTATGCCGGGCATTCCGGCAGGCCAATCCCATAATGATGTTGCCGCCGTGCGCTCACTATAACGAGATGCTGTTCTGCTGCGTATGGATTACTACTGCCCCATTCCGGGTGCAAAGGAGTTACCTTGATTACACACATCAGCCCGCTTGGCTCTATGGATTTGCTGTCGCAGCTGGAAGTAGACATGCTGAAGCGTACCGCCAGCAGCGATCTATACCGTTTGTTCCGCAACTGTTCGCTGGCCGTCCTGAACTCCGGCAGCCAGACCGACAACAGCAAACAGCTGCTGTCGCGCTATGAAACCTTTGATATTAACGTCCTGCGCCGTGAGCGCGGGGTCAAACTTGAACTGGTGAATCCACCGGAAGACGCCTTTGTCGATGGTCGAATCATCCGTTCGCTACAGGCCAACCTGTTTGCCGTGCTGCGCGATATCCTGTTCGTCCACGGACAGATCGACAGCGCCGGTCGTTTCCAGCATCTGAATCTGGAAAATTCGGCCCACATTACCAATCTGGTGTTCTCTATCCTGCGTAACGCCCGTGCACTGCACCTCGATGAAGATCCTAATCTGGTGGTCTGCTGGGGGGGGCACTCGATCAACGAAAACGAATATCTGTACGCACGCAAGGTCGGTAGCCAACTGGGCCTGCGCGAACTGAATATCTGCACCGGCTGTGGGCCTGGCGCCATGGAAGCGCCGATGAAAGGTGCTGCCGTAGGCCATGCGCAACAGCGCTACCACAACAGCCGCTTTATCGGCATGACCGAGCCGTCGATCATCGCCGCCGAGCCGCCAAACCCGTTGGTCAATGAGCTGGTGATCATGCCGGACATTGAAAAACGCCTGGAGGCCTTCGTCCGTATCGCCCACGGTATCATTATCTTCCCAGGCGGTGTCGGCACGGCGGAAGAACTGCTGTATCTGCTGGGGATCCTGATGAACCCGGAGAACAGCGAGCAGGTATTGCCGCTGATCCTCACCGGGCCGAAAGAGAGCGCCAACTACTTCCAGGTGCTGGATGAGTTCATCATGAACACGCTGGGAGACGAAGCGCGCCGTCACTACCGCATTATCATCGACGATCCTGCCGAAGTGGCGCGTCAGATGAAAAAAGCCATGCCGCTGGTGAAAGAAAACCGCCGTAATACCGGTGATGCCTACAGCTTTAACTGGTCTATCCGTATCGCGCCAGACTTGCAGCTGCCGTTTGAGCCAAGCCATGAAAATATGGCGAATCTCAACCTGTATCCGGACCAGCCTGCCGAACAGCTGGCTGCCGCGCTGCGCCGTGCGTTCTCCGGCATCGTCGCCGGTAACGTGAAAGAAAATGGCATTCAGGCCATCGAACAGTTTGGTCCGTACAAGCTGCACGGCGAACCGCAGATGATGAAGCAAATGGACAGTCTGCTGCAGGGCTTTGTCGCCCAGCACCGGATGAAACTACCAGGCACAGCTTATGTGCCCTGCTACGAAATCGTCGCTTAATAAGCCATCCCGGGCGGCCTAATAACCGCCCTTCTTTTTTTCTGATGCCTGACGTTGTTGCCCATGCCTATACACCTACTGATTGTCGACGCCCTCAACCTTATCCGCCGCATACACGCCGTGCAGGGTTCCCCCTGTGTGAATGCTTGCCAGCACGCACTGCAGCAGTTGATCCAGCACAGTCGACCAACGCACGCCGTGGCGGTGTTTGACGAAGATGACCGCAGTGAAAGCTGGCGTCACCAAATTCTGCCCGACTACAAGGCGGGGCGTTCGCCGATGCCGGACAATTTGCAGCAGGAAATGCCGCAGCTGCGGCAGGCGTTTGAAGCGCTCGGCGTTGCCTGTTGGCATTCTCCGGGCAATGAAGCGGACGACCTGGCGGCAACGCTGACCGCCAAGATAGCAGGCGGTGGCCATCAGGTGACGATTGTGTCCACCGACAAAGGCTATTGCCAACTGCTGGCGCCCAGCGTGCAGATCCGCGATTACTTTCAAAAACGCTGGCTGGACATGCCCTTTGTGCAGCAAGAGTTTGGCGTATCGCCACAACAATTGACGGATTACTGGGGGCTGGCGGGAATAAGCAGCAGCAAAATCCCTGGCGTGGCCGGTATTGGACCGAAGACGGCAGTATTGCTGTTACAGCAGGCAGGTTCGCTGGATGGGGTGTATCAAGATTTGGAACAGGTGCCGGAGAAATGGCGCGGTAAACTGCAACAGCACCGCGAGATAGCCTATGTCAGTAAAAGGGTCGCGACCTTGCGAACCGATCTGACGTTAACCGGCAACCTGCAGCAACTGCGGTTACCGGTTTAAATCCGGGCGCTGCACAAGCAACGCCCTATCGATTATTCACGTTCGTCGCGACGCCCCGCCACGGCCGACCACATACGGCGGACGTGGATGGTGACTTCTTCACGATCGTGATACAACTGTTTGGCATGAATTTCTGAGCTGATCCCCGCCGCATCCAACGCTTCCTTGATCGACAGCAGGTTCTGCGAAACCTCTTCATAACGTTTTTTCATCGGCAGTTTCAGGTTGAAGATCGCCTCACGGCACCAGCCTTTCACCAGCCACTGGATCATCAAGCTGGTCACCTTCGCCGGTTTCTCCACCATGTCACACACCAGCCAGTAAATCTTGCTGCTGGAGGGTTCATATTTGAAACCGTCGGCGCGGTGATGCGTCACCTGGCCGGTATCCATCAGGCTCTGCGCCATGGTGCCATTATCCACCGCGTGCACCATCATGCTGCGTTGCACCAGTTGATAGGTCCAGCCACCCGGGCAGGCGCCCAGATCGACCGCATGCATGCCGCTGCCCAAACGTTCTTCCCACTCATCGGCAGGAATGAACACATGAAACGCTTCTTCCAGCTTCAGAGTAGAACGGCTCGGCGCATCGGACGGGAACTTCAGGCGCGGAATGCCCATATAGAACGGGGAGTTGTTGTTGCTGAAGGAGTAACCCACATAGCAGCAACCCGGCGCGATAAAGAATACGTGAACCACTGGACGGGTCTTGTTTTCTCGCGCCATCAACACCTTCTGCTCACGCATCGCCGCGCGCAATGGCACCGTCAGCTTGCGGCAGAACTTCAGCAGCTCTTTGCTTTCGTTGGTGTCCGGCACTTCCACTCGCAGCTCACCGCCACGATCGACCACGCCCATCAACATGCCGACAATCGGTGACACGCGGTCTTCCGGCGGCAAATCACGCAGCAACTCGCCAACCACCAGCATCTGACGGGCAAAAATCAGTTCACGGAACGGAATTTCCCGCGCCAGGCGATCGGCATCATCAGGCTGATAGCATTCGAACAGCACATAACCGCTGTTATCTTTCACTCTGGCAAAACCGAATATTTCCAGCTCGGCTGCCTTGGCGGTAATTTCTGCCGCGCACTCTTTTTCAAAGCCTTGACGGCAATACAACGCAAGTCTATTCATGGCGCTCGGCCTTTTTCCTCAGACGCAAAGCGCCAATCAACATCAATGCCCAACCGATCAGGAAACACACGCCGCCAATCGGCGTGATGTAAACCCAGAACTTCAGGTGTGACAGCGCCAGACAGTACAGACTGCCGCTAAACAGTACGGTGCCGAGCGCCAACAGCGCCCCGCTCCAATAAAACCACAGGCTGACGCGGCGTTGCATTGCCACCGCCAGTGCCAGGATCGCCAAAGTATGGAACCCCTGATAGTCCAGCCCGGTACGGATCCAGACCATCTCGTTGGCACCCAAGGTGCCACTTAATACATGTGCGCCAAACGCGCCCAGAGCAACAAATACAAAGCCGCTGATAGCGGCAAAAATCAGCATTGAACGACTGCTCATCGTTATTTACCTTTATTGAAAAAGCCGGCTGCGACAACACGGCGACCGGCCTTATTGTTCGTAGCGAAAGCGAAACTTTTCTTGTTCGCTGGCTGCCCGTGCCAGGATCCATTGACGAAAGGCGGCTATTTTACCCAGTTCTGCCTGACTGTCATGACATACCAGATAAAAAGCATTTTTACTGACCAATACTTCGTTAAAGGGACAGACCAGCCGCCCGGCTTCGATCTCGGTCTGCGCCATCACATTATTGACCAGCGCGATCCCCTGACCATGCACCGCCGCCTGAACCACCATGGCGCTGTGACTGAAAATCGGCCCCTGTTGCACGTTGATGTGCTGTAACCCCAACTGACGGGTATAGGCCAACCAGTCGCGGCGTGAAGTATCATGCAGTAGCGTGTGATAAGCCAGATCGCTCGTCACTTTTAACGCATGTTCTCCAGTCAGCAGGCTGGGCGAGCACACCGGCAACAGATATTCCGCGTATAAACGTTCGGCTCGCAACCCGGTCCAGTTGCCGCGACCGTAGAAAATAGCCACGTCGACATCATCCGCCAGCTTGTCTTCTTCACGGTCTACCGCCTGGATACGGACATCGATTCCCGGATAAGCTGAGTTAAAGCCTGACAGCCGTGGCACCAACCACTGAATAGCAAAACTTGGGGGCAAACTGACGGTTAATGCCCCCTTGGCACTGCGTGCCTGCAGCTTGCGTGTCGCCTCATTGATAGAGGTGAAGATTTCCTTGATATCCAGGTAATAACTTTGCCCTTCTTCCGTCAGCAACAGCGAGCGGTTACGGCGTCGAAACAGCTTCAGGCCGAGGAAGTCCTCCAGCGACTTGATCTGGTGACTCACCGCGGCCTGGGTGACAAACAGTTCTTCTGCCGCTTTGGTAAAACTCAGGTGACGGGCAGCCGCGTCAAAGACCCGCAGTGCATTAAGAGGTGGTAAGCGTTTAGACATTTATTAGCTACTTTTGTGTAACAATAATCCGAGTGATTCGGCATAAAAAATCAGGCGGCGTTATCTGCCGTGCGATAGGCACCAGACAGCCAAGCGCTACCATTAGTTTTTTTAATCCGAGCCATTATAAATTGTCCGTTGAGCATGCGCCAGTAAATACCTATAGTGGCGGCACTTCCCGGGCCGGAACGAAAAGGGAGTGGGTGTCGAGGACGCCGATGAACTTTTGGCTTGTGGTTGTGATGTTGTGTTTGCAAATTGTCTGGCAATCCAGACGTGGTAGCTAAGCTACTGTTTTTCACTTCCTGTACATTTACCCTGTCTGTCCATAGTGATTTTATGCAGCACCGCAAGCTTTGCGGTGCTTTTTTTTGCCCATTTTTGGCCAGGATTACTGGTCGCTTTCAACCATTTCCTTCACGTCCGAGCGGTTGATCTGCTGCTCAACGCCGTTGGCATCTTTATAGCTGATCATGCCGGTGTCGTTATCCAACGCGGGCTTTCCTTTAGCGACAATGGTGCGTCCATCATTGGTCTGCATCACGTAGTTGCTGGAACAGGCGGCCAGGGTAAACGTTAGCATCAGGGCAGAGATAACTGCGGCTGTTTTCTTCATTGTGGACTCCTTGTAGTTTTAAATGCTGTAAAAACCTTTTATGTTATTTAACGCCATGACTTAGTGCGCACCTAACAGCATAACAAACTTGCCTATAATTTCCAGACGATGAATCCTAATATGCGGGATAGCTTGTCTCTGACGATAAAATAGGACAGGATCAGCCATTGACTCAAGCCAGTGACAATCAGGGTATGACACCTTTTAATCCCATCGCCTTTCGTAATCAGTTTCCTGCCTTGCAACAAGCGGGCATTTATCTCGACAGCGCCGCCACCGCGTTGAAACCGCTGGCGGTCATCGCCGCTACGCAGCAGTTTTACCGTGACGACGCCGCCACCGTACACCGCAGCCAGCACCGGGCCGCGCAGGATCTGACCGCGCGTTTCGAGCAGGCGCGCCAACAGGTCGCGACGCTGATCAATGCCCCTTCGGCCGATGACATTATCTGGACCCGTGGTACCACCGAAGCGATCAATTTGGTGGCTCAAAGCTATGCCCGCCCCCGCCTGCAACCGGGTGACGAAATTCTGGTGAGCGAAGCCGAACACCACGCCAATTTGATCCCCTGGTTGATGGTGGCGGAACAAACCGGTGCACGGGTGGTGAAATTGCCGCTCGGCGCTGACCGCCTGCCAGACCTGGCGCAGTTGCCAAGCCTGCTGAGCGATAAAACCCGCCTGCTGGCGCTGGGGCAAATGTCCAACGTCACCGGCGGTTGTCCGGATCTGGCGTTGGCCATTCGGCTAGCCCACAGTGCCGGTGCCCGGGTGATGATCGACGGCGCGCAAGGCATAGTCCACTGCCCGGCTGACGTTCAGCGACTGAACATTGATTTCTATGCCTTCTCCGGCCACAAGCTGTATGGCCCGACCGGCATCGGTGCGCTATACGGTAAAAGCGAATTGCTGACGCAGATGGCCCCCTGGCAAGGCGGCGGCAAGATGTTGACTCAGGCGTCCTTTGAAGGCTTCACGCCGCAAAAACCGCCGCACTGTTTTGAAGCCGGCACGCCAAATATCGCCGGTGTGCTGGGGCTGGCCGCCGCATTGGAGTGGCTTGGTGAGCAAGATCTGGCGGCAGCCGAGCAATACAGCCGCGAACTGGCCAACCTTGCCGAGCAACGATTGACGCAACTGCCGGGGTTCCGCAGCTTCCGTTGTTCTGGCTCCAGCTTGCTGGCGTTTGATATTGCCGGGATCCATCACAGCGATATCGTCACCCTGCTGGCAGAACAAGGTATCGCGCTGCGTGCCGGTCAGCACTGCGCCCAGCCGCTGATGGCAGCGCTCGGCGTCAATGGGACGCTGCGCGCCTCCTTTGCCCCCTACAACACCATGGAAGATGTCGATGCCCTGGTGGCCGCACTGCACAACGCCATCGACCTGCTGGCTGACTAAATGAATCCTGGAGAAGCTATGCTTGCCCCCCACCCCTTTGGCCGCGAAATAACCGGCGAAGCGTTGATAGATAAATTTACCGCGCTGAAGCAGTGGGAAGATCGTTATCGCCAACTGATCATGCTGGCGAAACAATTGCCGCCGCTGCCAGAGGCATTACGCGCAGCGGAAATGGAATTGAGTGGCTGTGAAAATCGGGTCTGGCTGGGGCATCAGTTACTGGCGGACGGCACGTTGCACTTTTACGGTGACAGCGAAGGTCGTATCGTACGCGGCCTGTTGGCGGTACTGCTAACGGCGGTAGAAGGAAAAACGCCACAGCAGATCGCGACGATAGATCCCCTGGCACTGTTCGAGCAACTGGCATTACGTGCTCAGCTCAGTGCCACCCGTGCCAGCGGACTGGCAGCGCTGGCCGCTGCCGTGAAGGAAATGGCGGCTCGCTACGCCTGACGCGCGGCTTTCGCCACCATCTTCTTCAGCGCATGGGAAACCGCGATAAAACCAAAGGTCGCGGTCACCATGGTTGCCGCACCAAATCCCGCACTGCAATCCATGCGTTTTGGCCCTTCCGCGGTACTGCGTGACGCGCAAACGCTGCCATCCGGCTGCGGGTAAACCAACGGCTCGCTGGAAAATACGCAGTCAATGCCCAGCTTGCCCTTGCTGTTCTTCACCACGTTAAAATCATTTTTCAACCGCTCACGCAGCTTGGCCGCCAGCGGATCCTGAATGGTTTTCGCCAGATCGACCACCGCTATCTGGGTCGGATCTATCTGACCACCGGCACCGCCGGTAGTGACCACCGGGATCTTGTAACGACGACAATAGGCCAACAGAGCGGCCTTGGGCCGTACGCTATCGATCGCATCGATGACATAACTGAAATTGTTATTCAGTAGCTCGGCGACGTTATCCGCAGTAATAAAATCATCAATGCAGGTCACCCGGCACTCAGGGTTGATGGCCAGAATGCGTTCCGCCATCACTTCAGTCTTTGACTGGCCCACGTGCTGACGCAGCGCATGGATCTGGCGGTTGGTGTTGGTGACACAGACATCATCCATATCAATCAGCGTAATGGCACCGATGCCGGTGCGCGCCAGCGCCTCGGCCGCCCAGGAGCCCACGCCGCCGATACCAATCACGCAAATGTGCGCCTGGGCAAACAGCGCCAGGGCCTGCTGACCGTACAAACGTGCCGTGCCGCCAAAACGCTGCAGGTAGGCTTCAGAATAGGCTGTGCTCATAACGCTTTAGTACCTTAACATTGCAAATGATAAGGGCCGGAGTGTCCGGCCCTTGCGGGTCAATCTATCGCTGTATTACTTTGGCCGTTAGCGGGTGACTAACAGCGAACCGCCGGAAGCGGTATTGTTCTGGCCGGTGAACAACGGTGCGTTAACGTTAGCGCCTTTCAGCACCCAAACGCGGCCGTAGTGGTTGTAGAAACCTGCCGAATGACCGGCATCCGGCCCGATGCCCTGGTACATATCGAAGTGCTGGCCTTTGATCGCCCCACCCACGTCCAGAGCCACCATCAGGCGCATCTCATATTTTCCCGTGAATTTACCCTTGTTGTCCAGCAACGGCACTTCTGCCAGCAGCGTGGTGCCCGCCGGGATCAGTGAACGGTCGGAAGCCACCGAAGCCTTGGCGACCAGCGGAACGGCACTGGCTCCCCGTACCGGCGCAAAGGACTCAGGACGGAAGAAGACAAAGGAAGGGTTTTGCTCCAGCAGTTCACGCACTTCGGCGGCGCTGTGAGTATCCGCCCATTGACGAATCGCCTGCATCGACATATCTGCTTTAGCCACTTCGCCACGATCGATCAGCACTTTACCGATACTGCGATAGGCGTGGCCGTTCTTGCCGCCGTAGCCGAAGAACACCAGCGGCTGACCGTTGCCGTAATCGACATAACCGCTGCCCTGGACTTCCATCATAAAGTTGTCCATCAGCGAGTTGGTGTACGCCACGATATAGCGGTCATCCAATGCGCCCGAGTAAATACCCGCGCGATCGGGCAGGCGGCCTTTACCTTTTGGCGGCATGCGGTACAGCGGATAACGGAACTCACCCTGTTGGGTGTAGCGCGCCTGCAGCACCGGCGTGTAGTAACCGGTAAATTGTACGTTGCCGTAGCTGTCCACGCCTTCCATTTGATAAGCACTGAGGCCGTATTGGTTCAGAGTACGAGTGTCGGCACCGGACGCCATCCAGCTTTGTACTGCCTGAAAGGTGGTGTTGTTGCGATTAAAGAGTGAAGGAGAGGCGTATTTAATCTCCATCAGTTGATCCGAGTAATCCTTGGCATTCACCGGCACGCCCTTGGCATTGGGTTGATTCACCAACTCCAGCGACTGATCCAGGTGACCGTCCTTATATTGTTGTCCCCGGTCGGTCGGCTTGGAAGAACAGCCTGCCAGTACCGCTACCATTAACCCGCCCAGCAGGTATTTGCCCCAACGTCCTTTCATCGCGCACACTCTCTACATATATGATCTACCGGCGAACGATAACAAACGCCCATAGATAAAGGAATCGCCGCCAATAAAAAAAGCCATACGGCCAATAACGATGAAAAAGAACGCACATTGCGGACTAATCCAGCAGAAAGACTGTTTTAGTTCAATTAAATGCAAAAAGGGTTGCAACAAAATGCACGGAGAGTATAGTGCGCTTCCATCGGACGCGGGGTGGAGCAGCCTGGTAGCTCGTCGGGCTCATAACCCGAAGGTCGTCGGTTCAAATCCGGCCTCCGCAACCAACCGATATTGCCAGAGGCAGTATCAAGTAAAGTGTTGGATTCGATGAAAAAGTATTATACGGACGCGGGGTGGAGCAGCCTGGTAGCTCGTCGGGCTCATAACCCGAAGGTCGTCGGTTCAAATCCGGCCCCCGCAACCAACCGATACTGTACCAGCGGTATCACATGAAATGTTGGTTTCGATAATACAAGCATTAAGACGGACGCGGGGTGGAGCAGCCCGGTAGCTCGTCGGGCTCATAACCCGAAGGTCGTCGGTTCAAATCCGGCCCCCGCAACCAATCTTAATGACTACAGATAAGCACCTTAACGGGTGTTTTTTTGTATCTGAAATCCGCCAAAAGCCGACCGGGCACCCGCCCAGCCGTTCCCACTTTAGCTTTATCCTCTGCGCGCGGCCGCCCCGCCGTTGGCAAAGTACGCCTTGATACCCGCCAGAATAGATTCCGCCACCTGCTGCTGGAAATGCGTAGTGCGCAGCTTGCGCTCTTCTTCTATGTTGCTGATAAACGCCGTCTCAACCAGAATCGAAGGGATGTCCGGCGCTTTTAATACCGCAAAACCGGCCTGATCGACCCGATTCTTATGCAAACGGTTAATTTTGCTCATCCGGTTCAGCACTTCCTTACCGAATTTCAGGCTGTCATTGATGGTCGCGGTTTGTATCAGATCAAACATGGTGTGATCCAGATAGCGGTCACCACTTTTGCTGACGCCGCCAATTTGATCCGATTCGTTCTGGGTCTGCGCCAGGAACTTCGCCGCCGAACTGGTGGCGCCTTTGGTCGACAACGCAAAGACCGATGATCCACGCGCGGCCCGGCTGGTAAAGGCATCGGCGTGGATCGACACAAACAGGTCAGCACGTTGCTTACGCGCCTTCGCCACCCTCACCTTCAGTGGAATGAACACGTCTTCATTGCGCGTCATAAACACTTTCATGTTCGGCTCACGCTTGATTAGCGTGCTTAGCCGGCGGGCAATCTGCAATACGATGTCTTTTTCACGCGTTTTGAATTTACCAATCGCGCCTGGATCTTCGCCGCCGTGGCCGGGATCCAGCATGATGACAATAGGTCGATCGCGCCCTGCCTTACCGGCCTGTGGTGCTTCCGCCGGCAAGGTACGCTCAAGATCGCCCTTGTTGTAATCTTCCAGTAACGCCAACAGCGGATCATAATCTTCGCCACTGCCGCCCTTGCTAGGATACAAGTCCATCACCAGACGATTGCGGTATTCCGGCACCGGCGCCAGGGTAAACATGTGTGGGCTGACGCTGCGTTTAAGCTCCAGCACCAGCCGGACGGTGTTTTGATCAAACTGACCGACACGCGCCTGTTTCAGGTAGGGATCGTCGGCACGTACCTGACCCACAATGCCCTTCAGCACGCTATTAAGCTGCACGCCCTCGATATCCACCACCACACGGTCGGGATTGGTCAGCGCAAACTGCTTATATTTCAGTTCAACGTTAGATTCGAGCGTCACCCGGGTATAGGTGGAGGAAGGCCAGACGCGTACGGCGATGACATGCGATGAGGCGGCGACGCCTACGCGACTCACACTCAGCAACCAGCTTGCGGCAACCCCCTGCAATAAACGACGGCGGCCCAGATTGTGATTTGAGTTTGGCATGCGACTCCGGCAGTGGTAACAGATTAAAACAGATGAAAAAAACACCGGTCAAATAGGAATGCCGAAAACTTTAACCAATCATTCCGGCGCTGTCATCAGAAAATCTTTTTATGGTTTTTCAATTTATTAACGACTCAACGCCCCTGGCAAAGAAATAGAGACAATTTCTCACTTGCCATTAGGGCCATAAAAGAATAAAAATACAAAAATATCGTATAAATATGCAAATGAGGTTTGGCCGTGAAGGAACGTAGTACAGAGCTGGTCCAAGGATTCCGTCACTCAGTTCCCTATATCAATGCCCACCGTGGCAAGACGTTTGTCGTTATGCTGGGTGGGGAAGCCATAGAACATGAGAACTTTGCCAACATCGTTAACGATGTTGGGCTACTGCATAGCCTGGGGATCCGTTTGGTGGTGGTTTATGGCGCGCGGCCACAGATCGACGTCAATCTGGCGCAGCATAATCTCGAACCGATTTATCACAAGCATACCCGCGTCACCGACGCCCATACGCTGGAATTGGTTAAACAGGCGGCGGGTCTGCTGCAACTGGATATCACCGCCCGGCTGTCAATGAGCCTCAACAACACGCCACTGCAGGGCGCGCATATCAACGTGGTCAGCGGTAACTTTATCATCGCTCAGCCGCTGGGTATTGATGACGGTGTGGACTACTGCCACAGCGGCCGCATTCGCCGTATTGATGAAGAAGCCATCCACCGTCAGCTCGACAGTAACGCTATCGTACTGATTGGCCCGGTTGCCGTTTCCGTCACCGGTGAAAGCTTCAACCTGACCTCTGAAGAAGTGGCGACTCAGTTGGCAGTCAAGCTGAAGGCCGAGAAAATGATCGGCTTCTGTTCATCCCAGGGGGTGACCAATCAGGAAGGCACCATCATTTCCGAACTGTTCCCCAACGACGCGCAAAAACGCATTGAAGAACTGGAAGAGAACGGCGACTACCACTCTGGCACCGTGCGCTTCCTGCGCGGCGCCGTGAAGGCCTGCCGCAGCGGTGTACGCCGCAGCCACCTGATCAGCTATCAGGAAGACGGTGCGCTGGTACAGGAACTGTTCTCACGCGATGGTATCGGCACCCAGATCGTTATGGAGAGCGCTGAACAGGTGCGCCGGGCGACGATTAACGACATCGGTGGCATCCTCGAGCTGATCCGCCCGCTCGAGCAACAGGGTATTTTGGTGCGTCGCTCACGTGAACAAT
The DNA here is from genome assembly GCF_002607755.1 of Serratia sp. BW106. Classification (NCBI taxonomy): domain Bacteria; kingdom Pseudomonadati; phylum Pseudomonadota; class Gammaproteobacteria; order Enterobacterales; family Yersiniaceae; genus Serratia; species Serratia sp. BW106. Next base: position 14,322 of record NZ_MCGS01000035.1, on the reverse strand, counting down.
TGGAGATGGAGATCGACAAGTTCACCATTATTGAACGCGATAACCTGACCATCGCCTGTGCGGCATTGTATCCGTTCCCGGAAGAGAAAATCGGCGAGATGGCCTGCGTTGCGGTTCATCCCGACTACCGCAGTTCGTCACGGGGGGAAATGCTGTTACAGCGGGTGGAGAGCCAGGCGCGCCAGATGGGCCTGCGTAAACTGTTCGTGCTGACCACACGCAGCATCCACTGGTTCCAGGAGCGTGGTTTCACACCGGCGGAAGTCGACGTGCTGCCGGTTGAGAAACAGGCGCTGTACAACTATCAACGCCGCTCCAAAATTCTGCTGGCGGACCTGTAATCCTTTGTGGGCGCAGCATGCTGCGCCCCTGCTCATTCTCACTCAGGCGGTGATCTGCAACCGCTCCGCCAACCCGCTGCGACGCTGGGTGGGGGTACGAATGGCTCGCATCAAAACCGTATCAATGGCATACAACGAAAGCTGTCTGCGAGCACGGGTGATCGCGGTGTACACCAATTCACGGGTCAGCACCGGCAGGAAATGATTGGGCAATACCAGCACCGTGTGATCAAACTCCGAGCCCTGCGACTTGTGCACCGTCATTGCATAAGCGGTTTCATGCGCCGGTAAACGGCTCGGCTGCACCGACTTAATGCTGCCGTCCGGCAGTTGGAAGTGAACACGTAGCTCGCCGGTCTCATCCCGCAAGGCAATACCGATATCGCCATTAAACAGCCCCAGAGCGCTGTCATTGCGACCAATCATTACCGGACGGCCAGAATACCAACGCCCTGCGGCCCCCGGCTTGCGTTGGATCAGACCGGCGCGTTGCAGCCCCGTCTCAATGCGTTCATTTAACCCGGCAATACCGAAGGGCCCCTCTCGCAGCGCACACAGCACCTGGAAACGAGCAAACGCCGCCAGCACCGCCACCGCGTCCGCACCTGCGACCACCTGCTGCAGATAATCACGATAGCCCGTCACGCAGGCATCCAGCAGCGCCTGATAGTCTTGCGTTTCCGCCAACGGATAACCGCTTACGTCACTGAAACGGCCGTCGAGTGCCGCCAGTGCAAGCTTGCCATTACCGGTATTCACCGCAGAGGCCAGTTGGCCAATGCCCGAGTTGGCATCAAAGCGATAGCTTTTGCGCAGCAGACACAGACTGTCGCGCACTGCGGCCTCCGCCTGGGCACTTTCGCCCTGCAACAGACAGCCGGTTAGCCGAGAGAGTTGCTCTGCGCGCGCCACGCTGTAGCCTTGCTCGGCAAAGCGGCAGATATCTCCCAGAACCGCCCCAGCCTCTACCGAAGCCAGTTGATCGCGATCGCCCAGGAAGATCACCCGCGCCTGAGCGGGCAAGGCGGCAATCAAACGCGCCATCATTGGCAAGTCGACCATTGAGGCCTCATCGACCACCAGAACATCCAGATGCAGTCGGTTGCCGCTGTGATAACGCATGCGTTGACTGTTGGGCTGAGCGCCCAGCAGGCGATGGAGCGTGGAGGCTTCGGTGGGGAACAGCGCACGCTGCTCCGGGGTTAACGCCAGTTGTTTGCCTGCACTGCCTAACGATTCCGTTAAACGCGCCGCCGCTTTGCCGGTAGGCGCCGCCAACTGAATACGTAAACGGCGACCCTCGGCAAGCTGCACCAGCGCCGCCAGTAATTTGGCGACCGTGGTGGTCTTACCGGTGCCCGGCCCACCAGAAATCACCGCAATGCGTCGCGTCGCGGCCACTGCCGCCGCAATTTTCTGCCAGTCGGGTTCATCGGTCGTTTCGCCAAATAATTGGTCGAGAATGGCGCGCAGCTCGGCTTCTTCAACCGCCTGAGGCAGGCTGTCGCTACTGATAAACTCGGCAACCTCACCCTCGTTCTGCCACATGCGCTGCAGATACAATCGCTGCTGTTGCAACACCATCGGCATCGCGGTACTGCCATCACCCACCGCCGCACTGGCCGACAGACGCTGCTGCCAACCGGCCACATCCAACTGCCCTGCAGCCAACCATGCGGCCTGTGCCAGCTCCGGCTGACGCCCGTCAAAGAGATTTTCCGGCAGCAGCTGTTCCAGCATCAGACAGACATGACCCGCACCGGCCTCTGCGCTGAGGCAGGCCGCAGCCAGCAGCATCTCCGGCTCGTCGCTCCCGGCCACCACACGGGCAAACTGCAAGTCCAGCGGGCGCAACACGCCGAGTGCTTGCGCCTGTTCCAGTAGCGCGATCATGATTCATCCTCAGCCACAAGAGCCTCACCGCTGAATAACAAGTCCATGCCTTCCACCAATTGCGCCTCCGGGCGGCAGGCGAAAATGCCATTACCCGGATGCTGTGCATCCACGCCGCGCAGGAACAGATAAATCACCCCGCCGAAGTGCCGCTGATAATCATAATCCGGCAACCGATGACGCAGATAGCGGTGCAGTGCCAACGTATATAGCTGATATTGCAGGTCGTAACGGTGTTCTGCCATCGCCTGTGCCATCGCCGGTTGGGTATAGGCACTGCTGTCTTCACCCAGCCAGTTGGATTTGTAGTCCAGCAGGTAGTATTTCCCCTGCCAGCAGAATACCAGGTCGATAAACCCTTTCAGCATCCCCTGCACCTGTTGGAAATCCAATTCAGGGCAGCGAGCAGAAAGGGGATCGTAGCTTTTCACCAGCTTATCCAGCTCATGCGCCTGCAACAGCTGCCCGATCGGCAGATAAAACTGCAGCTCGGCCTGTTTATGCTGCGGTACCAGCGCCGATAACACGACACCGGTATCATTAAGCGGCGTGTTCAACAGCACCTGCATCCACGCCAGCAGTATCGGTTGCCAGTGATCGGCAAACCCTTGCTGTTGCAACTGCTCCAGCAACCACGCCTCATCGAGCGGTTGGGTAAAATCGAGTGTTTCAAACAGGCTGTGCAGGAAGGTCCCCGGACCGGCCCCCCGTGGGAAGGTATGCGGTGTGAGCGCTGGCTCACTGTCCTGGGCTTTCTCGCCGGCGGCATCGACATCCAGCCGTGGCAACAAATCCTGCATCAGGCCCGCGCCATGTTGTTGCAGCCCGGTATAACTGGTCACCCGCCAAAAATCCTGTACCTGACGCGAGAAGTGCTTCGCCGCCAGCTCGGTCAAGGCCGGCGTTTGCGGCAGCCAGGGCTGCTCGTCCAGGGTTTCTACCAGCGACAGCGCAACGCCATCTGCGGCCAGCTGTTGCAGGCATTGCTGCAGATAAGCTGCGTCGCCCGCCTGACCGGACTGCACCAGATAACCCAGCGCGCTGCGGTGTAAATCGGTATCCCCCTGTTTCTTGCGGGTGCCTTGAATCAACGGCGCAATGCCAATGCTGCAGTGGTATACCGAACGGGTCAGCGCGACATACAGCAGACGTAGATCTTCTGCCAGCCGTTCCTCCTCCGCCCATTCGAGACTTTGTTCATCGGCGTTGAGATCCAGTAAGGCCTGGAAACTCTGGCGATCGTGGTACAGCACCTGCTGTTGCTGGCGGAAATTGCCGACGAACGGCAACCACACCAGATCGAACTCCAGGCCTTTAGATTTATGGATGGTGATCACCTGCACCAGATGTCGGTCGCTTTCCAGCCGCAGTTGCTGGTTATCGGACTGTCGATTGGGCTGGGAAATCTGCTGTGCCAGCCAACGCACCAGCGCATGTTCGCTGTCGAGCTGCGCGGAGGCCTCCTGCAACAGTTCCCCCAAATGCATCACGTCGGTTAATCGACGCTCACCACCGAGGCTGGCCAACAGATTTTCCGCCAGATGGCGCTGATTCATCACTTCACGCAGCATCGGCAACACACCGCGGCGCAGCCAGAGCGTTCGGTATCTGTCGAACTCATTGACCAGCGCATCCCAGGCGCGCTCATCCTGATTCAATCCGTCCAGCGTTGGTGCATCCAGCCCCATCAGCCCGGTCGCCATGGCACTGCGCAGCGTACGTTCCTGCTCCGGTGCCAGTACCGCCTGCAGCAGCCACAGCAGATCTTTGGCCTCTGGCGTATCGAATACGCTGTCGCGGTTGGATAGATAAACCGAAGGTATGGCCAGCGCACTCAGGGCATCACGCACTAACGCCGCCTCATTGCGGCTACGCACCAGTACGGTAATGTCTGACGCTTCTACTGCCCGCCGTTTTTCTCCGTCCACCAGCCAGGCCTGCTGGTCTTGCCCGGCACTGAGCCAGTCGCGGATTTGCGTGGCGCACAGGCGTGCCATCAATTGTTGGTACTCACTAACGCCAACACCTTCCCCTTGCTGCAGCCAAAACTGCATCGCCGGCTGTGGCTGGTTTTGCAGCTCAAAGGCCAACCCCTGGTTTTTCTCGGCGGCGGCTACCTCAATAAAGGGAATTTGGCCGAACAGGAAGGGTTTTTCCACCTGAGCAAAAAGATGGTTAACGCTGCCCACCATCGACGGGGACGAGCGCCAGTTGGTTTCAAGCGTATAGTGGGCGCTTACCTCTGAACGGGCGCGCATATAGGTAAAGATGTCGGCACCACGGAAGGCGTAAATCGCCTGCTTGGGGTCGCCGATCAGCAGCAGGCCGCATTCCGGCCTGCCGACATAAAGTTTTTGGAAGATGCGGTATTGCTGGGGATCGGTATCCTGGAACTCATCGATCATCGCTACCGGGTAACGCTGGCGGATCGCCTGCGCCAACCGTTCGCCACCGTCACTCTGCAATGCGCTATCCAGTCGGCTTAACAGATCGTCAAAGCCCAGTTCGGCGCGCTGACGCTTCTCCTGCTGAATGGACAGCCGTATCTCGCTCAACGCCCGCGCCATGATCAAGTCACGTAACGTCAGCGGTTCATCGAACAGTTCGTCGATCGCCACAAACAGCGCATGCCGTGGTGGCTCGCCTTTTTTGGTTTTATCCAGCAGTACCGACTGGCGGAATTTATCCAGCTCTTTCGGCAGTTGATAGTCCTGAGTTTCCAGCACCCCCCATTCACCCACCTTATGCAGCCAGTTGGGCAGGTGCTTGCTGCTGTAACTGCGCTTATCAACGCCGGACTGGCTGATCAACGCTTCCAGATCGCCCGCAGCTGCCAGCCACTGCGCTTTAATGGCGTCAATGCGCGCCACAATCTGCTCATGGCGCATCAGCACCGTTTCTTCATCCTTCGGCGGCCGACGCAGCATGGGTGCTTCGCCGTGCAGGTAGCCGGAAAGATCGGCCAGTAGCGCTTCCGGGCCACTCCACTCCTGACTCACCGCCCGGGCGACACCCAGCGGTAACGGATAACAATGGCGGCGCCAAAAGTCCGCACAGGCCTGACGGCGTAGCGGCAGTTCATCCTGCACCAGCGTTTGTTCAAACAGAATGCCGGACTCGAAGGCGTTGTGGGTCAACATGCGCTGGCAAAAGCCGTGAATGGTGTAGATTGCCGCTTCATCCATCTGCCGTTCGGCAGCCAGCAGCTGCGCGGCGGCATCGGGCAGATCGTCAATTTCCGCCATTAACGCGTTAAATAACGGATTCTTACTGGTGCCGCGCACGCAGGCAATGCGTAATCCATGGATATTGCTACGGATACGCCCGCGCAGCTCCTCGGTGGCGGCCTCGGTAAAGGTCACCACCAGGATCTCCTCTACCGTCAGCGGCCGGGGAAAGGCCGCTGCCTGACCCAGGCCAAGCAGCAGGCGCAGATACAGCGCGCCAATGGTAAAAGTTTTACCGGTCCCCGCCGACGCTTCTATCAGCCGCTCGCCAAACAGCGGCAATGTTAGCGGGTCAAGCCGCTGCGGGGCGGTCTCTGTCATGGTGTCGCCACTTTACGCGGCAGAGTTTTCTGCAGCGCAGAGGCGTTTGGATAAGTCACCCAGTTCGGCTGCACGGCGTAATCCGCCTTCTCTTGCCCGCTGCCACTCACCTGCGACAACACCGCCAGACCCTGTGGCTTAATCACCGCCTGATGGAAATAATCCGCCAGTTTGGTCGGCGTCAGCTGCTTGACCTGCTCAATCAGCTTATGACGAGTATCAAATGAGAAGTTACCGCGATCGAAGTCATTGGCGAAACGTCCGGCCTCTTCGCTCAGGGTTTGCGGACGCTGCTTCAGTTCGTTGATCAGCGCCTGCTGGTACTGCTCGAAGTCCGCCGGTTTCATCTCGCGCAGGCGTTTCTCGGTTTTCGGGTAGAAATCCTGGTAGCGCTGATACAGATAGGCCGGCTGCTTGCTGTTGCTTTGCAGCAGGAAACCGATCCCCCACTGACGGCCCACAGACATTGGGAAAGCAAACACCGCGTAGCCCAGTTGTTCCTGAGTACGCAGTTGGCTGTAGAACCATGGCTGGATAATCTGGCCCAACAGTGAGCTGTAAGCCATACCGGTCACTTCGTCGTAGCCGGTCGGTACATACACCGCCGCCAGCGCCGAGTCGGTGCTGCTGCCCGCCCGCTGCAAATTGGCCAACTGACTTTTAGTCACTTCAACGTCTTCGCCGTGCCACCATTCGATACCGGTACAACCCAGGCGATGTTTCAGCGTTGAGGCCAGGGTATCCACCTGCTGCTTGCTCATATTCCCCACCACCAACAGCTCCGGCGTCGCGTCGGCCAACAGGCTGTCGCGGTAGGCCAGTACGTCTTTCAGCGTCAGGGTTTTCAGCACCTCACGGCGCTCACTACGTTCGGAATAAGGCACGCGAGAAACCATCTGCACCGGCTGGATCGCCAGCTCAAACGCTTTGCCCTTCTCGGCAGAATCCAACTGCTCCAGATACCAGGACTTGGCCTGCGCCAGTTGATCTTCGGTCGGCGTAAAGCTCGAGTAGCCCTCGATCAGGGAAGTCAGCAGTTGCGGCAAGCGCTGGGTAAAGCCGTTGGCGTTGAACTCCAGACCGTTGTTCGGCGAGGTTGAGAAACTCAGCCCGCCAACCGAAGCCTGGTAGCTCAGTTGATCCAGCGAAATCCCTGCCAGATAGTCAGTCAAAGAGAACAACACCTGGTTGCGTGCAGAATCCATGGTTTTTGCATTGCGGAACGCCACTGTGACGTCAGCCTTAGGCTCATCGGCAAAGTAACGGCTCGGCATATACAACACACGCAGGCCCGGTTGGTCGACCACCATCTCCGGTTTTTTAAACTCGTGTGAAGGCTTGGTCAGACTGAAATCATCCGGAATATACGGGTTCAGCGTGGGTAACGACAGGCTGATCCCTTTACCCAGTTGCTGCCACTGTTCAAAGCGCTGCGGGGTGATTTTATCGACCTGATAAGGCGCATTGACGAAGTAGGCCATCTTGTTATGCGGCTCATTCGGGCTGACGAACCAGATCCGCGCATTCTGTGGCGTCATGGCGTCCAGACGTTCGGCGATCGCCTTGGCGTCATAGCGGTCGGCCAGATAAGGCGAGTCCAGCGTATGTTCGACCGGCACGCGCAGCATGGTATCCACCAGCCATTCGATGTAATCCATATCACGGGTGATCGACGGATAGCGGAAATCCAGATTCAATACGTGGGAGATCTCATCAAAATAGCTTTGCTTGATGCCTTCGCTACGCAACATTTTCAGATAGTTAAAGATGGCGGCGACCACTTCGTCACGCTTGGCCAGGCCTTTATCGGTCAGTGAAACGCTGATTGAGAATACGCCGCCGTTGCGATCCACCATAGGATCGGCCCCGGCATTGATGGCATCCGCCAACCCCTGCTTTTGCAGCCAGTCAGACAGGGTATTTTGGCTGCGGTTGCCAATCAGGTAACTGATGTAGGTATCGGTCTTGCTGCGGAATTCAGCGCTGTTATTGTCAATGCGGAATTCCACTTTCAACTGCTTGCGCGGCTGGGCCGGGACATAGTGAATAATGATGCCCTGCTGTTCAGGAGTGACCGCCGGGACGTTGATCGGCGGCACGCTGGCGTCACGGTTCGGCACGCGGCCAAAAGTTTTGGCCGCCAGTTCAGCCAGCTCCGGCAATGGCTGGTTGCTGTACAGCACCCCCATCATCAGATTGGCGGAATAATAGCGTTGGTAGAATGCCGTCAGCTCATCGTGCAGCTTGCTGCCCGGCTTGTCTTTTAAGGTATCGAGGTTACCGCCTGAGAAACGCGCACTTGGGTGCGCCGGGTTCAGCGTTTCTGCCCCGACCTGCGCCATGCGCATTCCGTCGCGTGAACGCGCCATCGTCAGCTCGGCATTAACCGCGTTACGTTCACGATCGGCATTGCCCGGCTCCAGCAGCGGTTCGGCGATAGCATCCGCCATGCGGTCTACCGCCGGGGCCAACGCGTCGTTTTCCACTTCCAGATAGAACGCGGTGCGATAAGACGCGGTGCTGGCGTTATGGCTGCCCCCATGCTTCTTCAGGAACTCCGCCAGATTCTCCGCCTGCGGGTAGCGTTTGGAGCCCATCAGCACCATGTGCTCCAGGTAATGCGCCAACCCTAGCTGACTGTTCGGATCTTCCAGCGAGCCGACCGGCAGCGCCAGCGCCGCCAGTGATTTCGGTGCCTGAGCGTCGGAAACCAACAGCACGGTCATGCCGTTCGCCAACTTGATCGCCTGATACTGACGCGGATCGTGATCGCTTTTGTTGATCTTCTCCGCCAGCGGTTGCCATCCCTGTGCGGCCCAGCTCAACGGTGCCCAAAACATAACCACTAATACTAACCCGGTGATACGGGCCAACTGTCTGCGCATATCCAAAATGAACCCCTATTCTGACGCCGTCGCGCCACATCCCTGACGTTGACGGCGTACATCAAAACAACAAAAGCTATATGCCTGTACGTTATGTAAGACCGGGACTAACCCCGATAGTTGAATATAACCCTGATTATTTTTACCACCTCAGGGCAATCAGTACCACCGGGGGATTGTTACCCAAGGTTATGCCGTGCCACGGGCAACAGATAACGCTCTGTTTCGGCCAGAATTTGCGCTAAATAAATATTGTCCAATTGGCGGAATACCCGTTGCACATAGGGATCCTCGCCTTCGCCTGGAATACGCTGATCGCCCTGCCAGGTTTGCAGCAGCTTGGCCCGGGCCTTGATTTGCACCTCTTCATCCCAGTCAATCTGCTGCGTCTCCGCCTGATAGCACTGGCTCAGCCACGCCCAACCACTTTTGTTCAGCAACAGCAACGGCTGACACAGACCGCGCTGGTAGCCAGCCACCAGTTCAGCCAATTGCTCGTGAGCCTCTTGCGCACTTAACGCGGCAAAACGCCAGGCAGCCCCTTTGCGTCCGTAGATGCGGCTTTCTCCGCTGCCACCGACGCAGCAGTACACCAGATGTTCCAGCCACAGCAATATGCCGTCGACTGCCGATAAGGTTGACGGCCGCCAGCGCAGCAGCCCGTCGTCCTGGACCTGATGTAGCCAGCCGCTGATGCGCACACCGGCAATGTCGATATCCAGTTCCAGGCTGTGCCCTTCGCTACGTTCGGCGCGTACCTGTTCGGCCAGTTCGGTCATCTCTTCCTGCTGCTTCTGCCAGTATATTTCGCCGAAGGGGCCAAAAGGCAACCCGCCGGCGGCACGCACCCGCTGAAACAGGCGGGCGGCGTCCCCACCGTCAATCAGCGTATTCAGCAGTTGGCTATTGAACTGATAGCGACTGAGATTATCCAGGGTGAAGGGTTCTTCGTCCGGCAGCTCGGTTTCTTCCAGGATGAAACTGACCCCCAATCGCAGTTGGAAGAAGGCGCGGATCGGGTGGCGGTAGAACCGCAGTAAATCGTCCAGCGAGATCTGCGTTTTTTCATCCGGCAACAGGGGCTGATTAAACGCGGGATGCGCCGCACCGCGCCGATCGGCGGCAGGTAACCATTCGGCAGCATAGCTTTGATCTTCGGTGTCGGGCAGGAAATTCTCAGCGGCAAACGGCATGCGTGAATGCCAGTTAAGCAAATGTTTACCCACCTGCCGTGCGCTGCCATCGGCGTCCAGATACTCATCGCCCGGCAGACAATAACTTTGCTCAAGGTACTCCAGCAGCTCGGTCACCAGCACCGAAGCATAACGCTCGCTGTTATCCTGAATGGAGCGGCCAATAAAGCTGATATACAACCGTTGTTGCGCCGACAGGATCGCCTCCAGGAACAGGTAGCGGTCATCATCACGGCGACTGCGGTCACCACGTTTCACCTGTTGCGCCATCAAATCAAAGCCTAGCGGTGGCAAGGTGCGCGGATAAACTCCGTCGTTCATGCCCAGCAGGCAGACCACTTTAAACGGGATGGAACGCATGGGCATCAGCGTGCAGAAGTTGATTTGTCCGGCCAGGAAACGTTGGCTGATGCGTTCCTGATCGAGACGTGCCGCCAGTTCATCACGCAGGATAGACAGCGGCACCTCGTCGGGATAGCGTGCCGCCAGCCCAAATTCGAACAGCTTGTTCCACTGCTGTTCTATCAGCGCCAACACCACTTCCGTTTCGCCGTCCTGTTCAAAAAAGGTTTCCAGCAGTTGGCGGCACAGTGGCTGCCACTCCGGCAAACAACGCGCCTGCCCCAACCGTTGCCGCCAGCGGCTCAGCGCCGCCAGCAGTTCCGCCAGTTGCCCGGCCAGTTCGGCTACCAGCCCGCTCGACTCGTCATAGGGTAAAACGCCCTGCCAGTCGCCGACATTGCTGTCCATGGCGTAACCCAGCAGCATGCGTGTAATACCGAATTGCCAGGTGTGCTGGCCGGTAGCGGGCAGATCCAGTTCACGTACGTTGTCGTCATCCAGCCCCCAACGCACGCCGGACTCGCCGACCCAGTGGCGCAACAGGCGCAGCCCTTCCTCCCGAATGGAGAACCGCGCTGCCAGCGCCGGAACCTCCAGCAAGGCCAGCACCTGCTCTGAGGTAAAGCGGCTCTGCGGCAGATCCAGTAATGAGATAAACGCCTGTAGCGCCGGGTGAGCCTGGCTGGCCTTGCGGTCAGAGATGGCAAACGGCAGGTAACGTTCGGGGGAAGCGTTACCGAATACCGCCTGAATATAAGGCGTATAGCTGTCGATATCCGCCACCATCACGATGATATCGCGTGGCGTCAGCTCAGGATCGTCCGCCAGCATGCTCAACAGCTGATCGTGCAGTACTTCCACCTCACGCTGCGGGCTGTGGCAGGCGTGCAGGCTAATGGAGCGATCGGCCGGATCAAGCCGACGTTTAGTGACGCTGCTCTCCAGCGTTTCCGGTGTGGTACCGATAACCGCACTGTTCTTCAGCTCCAGCATATCGTGCTGAATAGCATGCAGCAGATTGTCCGCAGGGATATCAACAAAGGCAAAAACTTCCTCTGAGGATTCGATCTGCGAGAGTAAAAAGTGGTGGTCGCGCCCCAGCTTGCCCCATGAAGCCAGCAGCGGGTTTGGCAAGTCTTGCTCGCCGGCGTCGTTAAACAACCCGGCGGCATTATCAGGATCCCGGAATAACGAATATTCCGTTTTGTCGCGATAATGCTGCCGCTTACGGCTCTGCAATTTCGCCAGGAATGACTGGCTCTGAATGTCCCCCCAATAGTAGCGGCACGGGTTGGTGAACATCAGATGAATATCAATATGCTTGCCCAGCGCCTGCAACGCTTCCAGATACACCGGGGGCAACGCCGAGATACCGCAGATAAAGACCCGAGGTGGCAGCCCCGCCGGCGGCGTTTCAGCTTTCTCTAACGCGCTGATAAAACGGCGATACAGGTTGGCACGGTGCCATTCAGGCTGCCCCAATTCCTGAGTGTATTCGACCAACCGCGCCCATAACGGCGCTTGCCATTGCTGTGCCTCCGCCAGCCCATCAACAGGCTCACCCTGCTGCCAGCTTTCCAGCCATTGCGGGCGATACACCAGATATTGGTCAAACAGGTCAGCCACCCGACCGGCAAGCTGGTGGATTTTACGCTTGTCGCCGTCGTCGGTGAGGTAATGCTGCAGCGGGGCAAATTCAGGTTGGGTGAGCAGGTCGGGCAACAGCCACATCAACTTCCAGGTCATGGCGTCCTTATTGAAGGCGCTCTCTTTTTCTTCCTTGACCTCAGGTAGCACCCGGGTGAACATCTCCCAGATAAAAGAAGCTGGCAGCGGGAAAGCAATGTTGGCGGCAATGCCAAATTGTTCTGCCAGTTGCATCTGTAACCACTGCGCCATGCCAGGGCTCTGTACCAGCACCACTTCCGGTTGAAAAGGATCGGCCAATGGCTCTCTGGCTATCAACGTGCTGGTTAACGTTTTCAGCAAATCCAACTGATTGGAATGATAAACCCTAAACATTGGGAGCTCCCTTAAAACAAAATATCTGCCGGATCACTGGCGTATGCAGTACCAACGACTGAGTTCCGCCCACTGTCGCTGGGGCGTTTTTATTCTTACCGTCAGCCGTTGGCAGGCGGCTTGCGGGGTACTTAGCCCTGTCTCACGTTGCCAACCGGGGCCCGGTAGCGGCAGCCCGACGTCCACGCGCCCACTAGCGGCGAAAACTTCCAATTGCTGATGCGCCAACGACCAGGCCTGTCGATACTGCCACTGACGCTGGAACGACTGCAACAGCACCTGATGATACTGTAACAATCCCAGCAGCGACACCGCGAACAGCAACGCGGCGATCAGTACCTCCGGCAGGCTGAAACCCCGTTGGCGCCATAACGCTGCACCGGACGCACTGCGCAGGTTACTCCGCACAGTCCACCTGCTTTTTTTCAGGGCAAAAATCCAGCCAGCCGCCGGTTTCCACCCTCAGCCCGATGTCACCCCCGGTGCCTTCAGGTTGGGTTCGTTGGTATAACCGCAACGGTTCCCCACGACTGACCTGCGCATCACCACGGACCAGCACAATGCCCGCCTGAGAGGATAATTTTGCACAGGCGCGCAGCTCACCGGTTTGCTGACACCACCAGTCGTTAGTGGCTAACCGCCCACGCGGCCAGGACTGCACCACGCCCCAACTGAGCGCCGAAGCGGCCTGATTATAAGCCTGTAGATAACGCTTCTCGTCGGCGGCCAGCAGCAGAGCACTGTCCAGTTGGCGGTGCTGGGCATTCAACAGCATCAACCCCATCACCAGCAACATCATCACTGCCGCCAGAGTGCTGCCTCCCCGCTGCCCGCCAGCCTTCATGGCAGCGAGGCCATGTTAACCGCCCACTGCAGACTGCGCCGTATCCCTTTATCCGCTTTTGAATGACCACTCAGGGCCAGCGTCACCCAGTTTTTACCGCTGTCGCCCGCATTCACCTTGATGCTGAAGGTTTCAATGTGCACTTCGTCGTTATCGAGCAGACGCTCCCAGCCGGTGCCACGGCAGTGACTTACGCCTCGCTGCCCCTCCAGCATGCCTTGCCGTAACCGGTATCCGAAGTAGCCGGCGTCGGCACCGAGAGTTTCCCAGCGTCCGCTGCGGGTGATGTCATAAGCAACTATCACGCAGCTGCCCGCCGCCTCCCCGGCCGCACGACCGATCAACAAGGGCTGCCCCTGGCACTGGCCTGCACAGAAACCGGCGCGGCGCAGATCCTTCTCAATGCCAAAGGCTAACTGCCGCAGCACCGATTCCAGCCGATAATGCCGACCGACATCGACACTGTGCTGGCGCAACACCGGATAAGTTTTTGCCGCAGCCAACGCAATCAGGCTGCCAAAGGTCAGTGCCAGCATCACCTCTGGCAACGTAAAACCGCGTTCTAGGGCTGACATGCCGCAATCCCCCTCAGGCTCACCTCTTGGCTGCATAACCGTAGCCGTCCCTTGGCTGACAGCACCAGGCGCAGGCTGCCGGCACCATTGCTGAGCAAAATATGCCCGGCCTGGGCATTGTTACGCAGGCCATAAAACCCGATATCTTTTTGGGTAAACCCCGCCAGTTGCACGTCCCGATAGTCAGGACGGAACACATCATCGCCGAGCGCTGCACAATCCACCGGCGCTTGACCGCCGCCGATGCACCAGGGATCGCCGGTTTTAAACCCCAGCAACGCCGTGCGATTACGCCAGTTGGCGTCCGCCTGTAACCGGGTGAGAAAGGCCAGCAGCTGCTGCGCGGTATGCTCCAGTCGCAAAGCCTGTTGATAATGACGCCAGTGGCTAACGCCCCAACCGGTCAGCAGGCCCGCCAGGGTAATCACCACCAGCAGCTCAATCAGCGTCATGCCGCGCTGGCCCTCAATGTTGAAAATCATCTTGTCGCTCATGCCGGCCAGTGTAACCAGAGGCACAGCAGGATAAAGAAGGCGTTACCTGGCCTGAAGCGCGCTGCGCAACCTTTCTATGAAACTGACGGGGAAGCCCAATTAAATGCGAAGCAGAGCGCAGAAACAGCGGAGGTGGATCGGCAGAAAAAACCAAGGGCGCAACCTTGAACTGACCCCAAGAAGTT